>NZ_JHUS01000030.1:0-167092 GCF_000691465.1 Geobacillus sp. CAMR5420 | reverse complement strand
ACTTATTATATTCAAATAATGATTGCGATAGACCTTTTTGACTTGAACGTTCATAAGAGAAAAACTCCTTTACGTTCCTTGTGTGTCAAGGATTCATTCGACATCGGAACGAAAAAATCCTCCCGATTTTCGTCGAGAGGGTGCGAAATGTGAGTTATAACTTAATATATATAAGTTGCAATAAAGATTTTCCGATTGTTCGATTCTGTTTTCCTTCATAACAAGTCATTTTGATAGAATGCAGCGGGCGCTCTACTGGATGTAAAACAAAGTTTCAACTTATATATTTTCATGAACAAAAGAAAAATCCTCCTTAAAAAGCAACACTTTTTAAGGAGGAAACAACCGTTACGACGGCAGCTTCGTCTCTCCCATCAGGAACCGGTCCACTTCACGGGCCGCCCCCCGGCCCTCGTGGATCGCCCAAACGATCAGGCTTTGGCCGCGGCGGGCGTCGCCAGCCGCAAACACGCCCTCGATGTTTGTTGTATATTTGCCGTATGGGGCTTTCACTTTGTTGTTGGCCGTTTCAACGCCAAACTGCTTCAACAACGGCTGCTCTGGCCCTTCAAACCCGATGGCGATAAACACCAAATCGCACGGCCATACTTGTTCCGTCCCCGGAATTTCTTTAAAGATCGCTTTGCCGTTTTCATCGATGATTTTTTCCATTTGAATCGTATGCAGCTCTTTCACGCGGCCGTGCTCGTCGCCAACGATTTTCTTTGTTTGAATGCAATATTGACGCGGGTCGGCGCCGAATTTCGCTTTTGCTTCTTCATACGCGTAGTCAAGCGTAAAGACGAGCGGATATTGCGGCCACGGATTATCGTCCGGGCGCTTGTCCGGCAAGGCAGGGTGTTTGCCGAACTGGACGACGCTTTTGCAGCCTTGGCGCAGCGCGGTCGCCACACAGTCGGCCCCCGTGTCGCCGCCGCCGATCACAATGACACGTTTTCCCTTGGCATCGATAAACTGGCCGTCGGCAAAATTCGAATCCAATAAACTTTTCGTCACGCCGGTCAAATAATCCATCGCAAAATGGACCCCCTCAAGCTCCCGGCCTTCAATGGCCAAATCGCGCTGCTTTTGCGCACCGATGCACAAGACGACGGCGTCGTACTGAGCACGAAGTTCGTCAGCCATAATATCTTTGCCGACTTCGGTGTTCGTAATAAACGTGATGCCTTCCTCTTCGAGCAGACGCACCCGCCGCTCGACCACTTCTTTTTCCAACTTCATATTCGGAATGCCGTACATCAATAAGCCGCCGATGCGGTCAGCCCGCTCATACACCGTCACCGAATGGCCGGCTTGGTTGAGTTGGTCAGCGCAGGCCAACCCGGCCGGGCCGGAGCCGACGATGGCCACCTTTTTCCCCGTGCGCGTCTTCGGGATGCGCGGTTTCACCCATCCTTCAGCAAACCCTTTATCAATAATGGCCCGTTCGATTCCTTTAATCGCAACCGCTGGGTCGGAAATGGCCACCGTGCACGATCCTTCGCATGGCGCCGGACAGACGCGTCCAGTAAATTCCGGGAAATTATTGGTCTTTAAAAGTCGGTCAAGCGCTTCTTTCCAGCGCCCTCGGTACACCAAATCGTTCCATTCTGGGATCAAGTTGTGCACCGGACACCCCGAGGTAAGGCCGTTCAGCTCCAATCCCATATGACAAAACGGCGTGCCACAGTCCATACAGCGGGCGCCTTGGCGGGCCAGCACCTCTTCCGAAAACGGCTGTGTATATTCTTTCCAATCATCAAGACGGGAAAGCGGGTCGCGCTTTTTTTCCTCCTCGCGTGCATATTCCATAAACCCTGTTGCTTTTCCCACGATGGTTCCCCCTCCTTCTTTCCGTACACGTCCTCTCTTCTCCCCGATGCGGCCTTCCCGCCTGTTAGGCCAGTCAAAAAGCGAGCCCCGCGCGGCCGCGGGGCCAAAGCGGCGCCGCCATGCCACAGCCGCCCGAAAGGAAGACCTTATTTCGCGGCCGCTTGCAACACATGGACACCGACGGCAGCCGCTTTTTTCCGTTTCGCCACCGTTTCAAACGCCGCCAAGGCAGCTTCATCATACGAAAACCCGGATTGTTCGAGCGCTTGAATCGTTTCCACCATCAGTTTGTAGTTGTGTGGAATGACTTTGACAAACCGGCGGACATACGCATCCCACTCTTCGAGCACTAACGCCGCCCGCGGGCTTCCCGTATAGCGGTAATGGTTTTCGATCATCCGACGCACGTCGCGAATTTCTTCCTCGTCTTCGAGCCGCTCAAACGAGACGAGCTCAAGGTTGGCGGTTTGCTGCCAGCTGTCTTCGTCAGCGAGAACGTAAGCGATGCCCCCGGACATGCCAGCGGCGAAGTTTTTGCCAACCGAACCGAGGATGACGACGCGGCCGCCAGTCATATATTCACACCCGTGATCGCCGACTCCCTCAACAACGGCATGAACGCCGCTGTTGCGCACACAGAACCGTTCACCGGCGCGGCCGCGAATGTACGCCTCGCCGCTCGTCGCCCCGTAGAAAGCGACGTTGCCGATAATGACATTGTCCGCTGCGGCAAACGGCGCCTCATGCGGCGGACGGACGATCACTTTGCCGCCGGAAAGCCCTTTGCCGACGTAGTCGTTCGCGTCGCCGACGAGCTCGAGCGTCATCCCTTTCGGCACAAACGCCGCAAAACTTTGCCCGGCCGATCCGGTGAAATGGAGGCGGATCGTATCATCCGGCAACCCTTCCTCACCGTAGCGTTTCGAAATCTCGCTGCCGGTCATCGCCCCGACCGTGCGGTGGACGTTGCGGATGGCGAGGTGAAGTTCGACCGGCTCCTGCCGTTCAAGCGCTGGCTGCACCGCCGGCAAAATTTCTGTATGATCAAGCGTCTCTTCCAAACGATGGTTTTGCCCTTTGATGCAAGTGCGCGGTCCATCGACTTGGTACAGAAGACGCGACAGATCGAGATGTTTCGCTTTCCAATGCGCTTTCGCCCGCTCGCTTACCTTCAAGACATCGACGCGGCCGACCATTTCGTCGATCGTGCGGAAGCCGAGCTCCGCCATAATTTCCCGCACTTCTTGAGCGACAAAGTACATAAAGTTGACGACATGTTCTGGCTTCCCGGTGAATTTTTTACGCAGTTCCGGATTTTGCGTCGCCACGCCGACCGGGCATGTATCCAAATGGCAGACGCGCATCATGACACAGCCTAAAACGACGAGCGGTGCCGTCGCAAATCCGAATTCTTCGGCCCCAAACAGCGCCGCCATCACAACGTCACGGCCGGTCATCAATTTGCCGTCGGTTTCTAGAACGACGCGGTCGCGCAACCCATTGAGCATGAGCGTCTGATGCGTTTCCGCCAAACCAAGCTCCCACGGCAGGCCGGCATGTTTAATACTCGTTTTCGGCGAAGCGCCCGTGCCGCCGTCATAGCCGCTGATGACAATGACATCGGCGTTCCCTTTCGCCACGCCAGCGGCGATCGTGCCAACGCCGGCTTTGGCGACGAGCTTCACGCTGATGCGCGCATCTTTGTTGGCGTTTTTCAAATCATAAATGAGTTGGGCCAAATCTTCAATCGAGTAAATGTCATGGTGCGGCGGCGGAGAAATAAGCTCCACCCCTGGCGTTGAGCCGCGCACTTTGCCGACCCACGGATACACTTTGTTGGCCGGAAGCTGCCCGCCTTCACCCGGTTTTGCTCCTTGGGCCATTTTGATTTGCAATTCATCGGCATTGACCAAATAATGGCTTTTTACGCCAAAACGTCCGGACGCCACTTGTTTGATCGCGCTGCGGCGCCAGTCGCCGTTTTCATCTTTCACATAGCGGGCCGGGTCTTCGCCGCCCTCGCCGCTGTTGCTTTTTCCGCCGATCCGGTTCATGGCGATCGCCAGCGCCTCATGGGCTTCCTGGCTGATCGAACCGAACGACATGGCCCCTGTTTTAAAGCGGCGGACGATCGACTCGACCGGTTCGACTTCCTCAATCGGCACCGGTTGCCGGCTCGAATCGAAATCGAACAAATTGCGCAAGAACGTCAACTGTTCTTCATTGGCCAGTTTCGAATATTGTTTATAGAGGTTGTAATCGTTTTTCCGGCACGCCCACTGCAGCAAATGGATCGTCTTCGGGTTGAACGCGTGATGTTCGCCGTTGCGTCGCCATTGCAGCTCGCTGCCCGTATCCAGCACATCGTCTTCGTACCGTGCGTCAAATGCGGACTCATGGCGCATTTTCGCTTCTTTGGCGATTTCCGCAAGCCCGATGCCGCCAATTTGCGATGCCGTGCCGGTAAAGTATTCATCAATGACATCGTTGCCGATGCCGACGGCCTCAAAAATTTGTGCGCCGCGGTAGCTTTGCACCGTCGAAATGCCCATTTTCGACATCACTTTGACGACACCGTCAACAGCCGCCTTGATATATGTTTTCACCGCTTCACGGTAAGACAAGGCGATCGTGCCGTTTTCTGACGCTTGGCGGATCGTCTCCAGCGCCAAGTACGGGTTGATGGCGTCCGCCCCGTAGCCGATGAGCGCCGCAAAATGATGCACTTCACGCGCTTCACCGCTTTCTACAAGCAGGCTGACGTTCGTGCGCGTCCCTTTGCGGACAAGATGCTGGTGAAGCCCGCTTGTCGCCAACAAAACCGGAATGGCGACATGTGTTTCATCAACGCCGCGGTCGGACAGCACAAGAAGCGCCGCCCCGTTTTCGATCGCTTCATCCGCTTTGGCAAACAGCTCATCAAGCGCCTGTTTCAAATCATCAGTAAACAGCGTAGGCAGCACCGCGCACGCAAATTCCGGGTACGGATTGGCTTTTAACGCTGCGAGCTCTTCGTTCGTCAATAGCGGAGTTTCCAAGCGGATGCGCCGCGCCGCTTTGGCGTCCGGATGCAAAATGTTCCCTTCTTTGCCAAGCAGCGTCATCGTCGAGGTGACGACATATTCGCGGATCGCATCAATCGGCGGATTTGTCACTTGGGCGAACAGCTGCTTGAAGTAGTTGAACAAACTTTGCGGCCGCTCCGACAGCACGGCAAGCGGCGCGTCCATGCCCATAGCGCCGGTCGGATCTTTTCCTTCCGCCGCCATCGGCAAAATCGTTTTTTCCACATCTTCAAACGTGTAGCCGAACGCTTTTTGCAGTTTGACAAGCTGCTTCGGCGCTTCGACGTCCTCCGGAATTTCCAGATCGCCAAGCGTGATCATTTGCTCGTTGATCCATTGGCGATATGGCTTTTCATGAGCCATTTCTTCCTTGATTTCCTGGTCGGAGATGATGCGCCCTTGCTCGAGGTCAACCAAAAGCATTTTCCCCGGGCTCAGCCGTTCCTTATATAAAATGTTGTTCGGGTCGACATCAATGACGCCGACTTCGGATGAGAAAATAATATAGTCGTCTTTGGTGACATAATAGCGGGCCGGACGCAAACCGTTCCGGTCCAAAATGGCGCCGATTTGCTTGCCGTCGGTGAACGAAATCGCCGTCGGTCCGTCCCACGGCTCCATGAGACAGCTGTGGTACTCGTAAAACGCCTTTTTCGCCCCGTCCATCTGCTCATCCCAAAACCACGGTTCCGGAATGAGCATCATCGCGACATGGGCCGGCTTCCGGCCAGCGAGAACGAAAAATTCAAACGCATTGTCCAAAATCGACGAGTCGCTGCCGTTCGTATCCAAAATCGGCACGACTTTTTCCAAATCCGCGCCGAACGCTTCGGACACAAATTGTTTCTCGCGCGCCGCCATCCAGTTGACGTTGCCGCGCAGCGTGTTGATCTCGCCGTTATGGATCAAGTAGCGGTTCGGATGGGCCCGCTCCCAGCTCGGAAACGTGTTCGTGCTGAAGCGCGAGTGCACGAGAGCAAACGCCGAACGGAACCGTTCATCTTGCAAATCCAAATAAAACGCATCGATTTGTTCCGGCGTCAAAAGCCCTTTATACACGATCGTCCGGCTCGAGAAGCTCGCTACATAGCACTCGTTGTGTTCCACACATTTTTCGAATTGTTTGCGGATCACATACAGCTTCCGTTCAAACGCCAACTCATCAGCCACGTCATCACTTGCCGCGACAAACACTTGACGGACGAACGGCTTGCTTTGCCGCGCCAGTTTGCCAAGCTTGTCGTTGTCAACGGGCACGGTCCGCCAACCGAGCAGGCGCTGCCCCTCTTTCGCAACGATTTCATTGAATTTCGCTTCGTAATACGCCCGCTTCTCTTCCTGTTCCGGCAAAAAGAACATTCCGACCCCGTAGCGCCCTTTTTCCGGCAAGTTCATCCCACCGCACACCGCTTGAAAGTACTCATGCGGAATTTGCGTCATAATGCCCGCGCCATCACCTGTTTCCGGATCGCTTCCTTGTCCGCCGCGGTGTTCAAGCTGGCGAAGCATATGGAGCGCTTTTTCGATAATGTCATGTGACGGTTTTCCTTTCAAATGAGCATAAAACCCGATCCCGCATGCATCATGTTCAAATTCCGGGCGATACAGCCCTTGTGCTTCCGGTAATCCGTAGTGTTTCATGCTGCCTTCCCCTCCCGTTCCGAATTGTCTGTAATATTCATTGTAGTTTTCAAAATTAATATAAACAATATATAATTTAGATAAAATCCATCTCTTTTTGCGATCAATCAAAAGGAGGGAGAAAAATGGAGCTGCGGCAACTGCAATATTTCGTGGAAGTCGCCCGGCGCGAACACGTCTCCGAAGCCGCCGACGCCCTCCATGTCGCGCAGTCGGCGATCAGCCGGCAAATTGCCAACCTCGAAGCGGAGCTTGGCGTGCAGCTGTTTGAACGGGAAGGGCGAAACGTGAAGCTCACCCCGATCGGCCGCCATTTTTTGCCGCACGCCGAAGCGGTGTTAAAGGCGGTCGAGGATGCAAAGCAACAAATCGAAGAGTATTTGGACCCGGAACGCGGAACGATTAAAATCGGGTTTCCGACAAGCCTGGCAAGCCACATGATGCCGATGGTCATCTCCGCCTTTAAAGCGGAGCACCCAAACGTCTCGTTCCATCTCCGCCAAGGGTCGTACTATTATTTAATCGAAGCGGTGAAAAAACGGGAGATCGACCTTGCCTTTCTCGGACCGATTCCGGTTCGTGAAATCGGCATTAAAGGAGAAATTTTGTTTTCCGAACCGTTTGCCGCCCTCCTGCCGAACAGCCATCCGCTCGCTCGCCGCGACCGGATCGTGTTAAACGAACTGCGCCACGACCCGTTTGTTACGTTTCCAAAGGGATACATTTTGCATCAAATCGTCATTGACGCTTGCCACCAAGCCGGATTTTCGCCCAACATCTCATCGGAAGGCGAAGATCTCGATGCCATTAAAGGGCTTGTCTCCGCCGGCATCGGCGTGACCCTCTTGCCGGAGAGCGCCCTGTCGGAAAGCTTGCTTCGCTACGCCGCCAAAGTGCCGATTGAAATGCCGCAAGTGAAGCGAAATGTCGGCATCATCGTCTCCGACCATCACGAGCTCGCCCCGTCGGTGAAAGTGTTTTACCGGTTTGTGAAAGACTTTTTCTCCGAGCTGGAGCGGTACCAATTGCGGGGATAAAAAAGACGCAGGCGCTGCTTCCTGCGTCTTTCTCTTATTCTTCTGCACGCCTGCCTCCCCCGTCCCCTTCACTCTTTTAGAAGACTGGTGATTTAATGAAAAAATCAGCTCAACAATATCCCTTCTCAAGTTAAGAAACCTTGTAAAAATGTCTCTTCTTTTCCAAAAAAAACCACCCATTTGACGAAAATGATCGTTTTTCACCGACCTTTTAGGAAGTGTTCGTGTCAAGGACAAAACAAGAAGGAATGTGGAAGCATCGAGCTTTTGGCGTTGCTTCAAGCAGACCGCGTCCCAAACGTCATCCCAGCCGCACCACCATCCGGCCGCGCAGTTCGCCGCGCAAAATGCGCTTAAGCGCTTGCGGCAATTCAGCGAGCGAAATCTCTTGAGCAATCCGCTCCAAATCCGGCTTTAAGTCGCCAGCGAGCCGCTCCCAAATGCGGAGGCGCACATCCATTGGACAATAGACAGAATCGATGCCAAGCAAGCTGACACCGCGCAAAATAAACGGATGGACCGTCGTCGGCACTTCCGCCCCTCCGGTCAGTCCGCTCACCGCCACGGCTCCGCCGTAGCGGATGCGGCTTAACACCGTGGCCAGCGTCCGGCCGCCGACCGGATCGACTGCCGCTGCCCAGCGCTGCCGATCAAGCGGACGAATGCGCTCAGCCGTGACGTCCTCTCGCGTCAACACTTCTTTCGCCCCTAAAACGCGCAAATAATCGTGCTCCGCCGCTTTGCCTGTGCTCGCTTCCACCGTGTAGCCGCGCTTCGCGAGCATCGACACGGCCAGACTCCCGACTCCGCCCGTCGCCCCCGTGACAAGCACCGGTCCGCGTTCCGGCGTCAGCCCGTGCTCCTCAAGACGGTGAATGGACAGCGCCGCTGTAAACCCAGCTGTCCCGATCGCCATCGCTTCTTTCAACGTCAACCCTTTCGGCAGCGGAACGAGCCATTCGCCGTGCAGGCGAGCATATTCACTGTAGCCTCCGAAATGTGTCACGCCGATTTCATAACCGGTCGCAATCACCTCATCCCCTTCGCGAAAACGCGGATGTTGCGACGAAACAACCACCCCGGCCAAATCAATTCCGGGCACAAACGGATACGTTTTCACAATTTTGCCGTCCGGAATGGACGCCAATCCGTCTTTGTAGTTGACGCTTGAATAATGGACGCGGACAAGGACATCGCCTTCCGGCAAATCATCCATGGAAATCGTCTGCACACCGGCGGTAAATTCTGTTTCGGTTTTGTTGACAACAAACGCTTGAAATGCGGACATCATTCTCTCCCTTTCCCCATACATTCTTCACTCATGTCATTCGACAAACAAACGCCAGATTCCTTTTTTATCATCCTGAACCAAGAAGACCCTCACTCCCGCTTGTGAGCGTAAGCGGGTGATAAATAAACGTCTAATGAAAGTCCTCCCTACACTTCCTTGATTTCTTTTGCTAAACTGTAAACAAACGTATTCTTAAAAATGAAAGAGGGTGAAACAATGGGCAATATCCCTGACTCGAACAAAATTTACACTTACGCTGACTGGAAAACATGGGAAGGTCGCTGGGAACTTATAAATGGAAAAGCATATAATACGACACCTGCTCCATCTTCGGAACATCAATTTGCAGTCGGAGAATTGTATTTTGCTTTGCGCCATTTTTTCCAAAACAAACATTGTTATGTTTTTATGGCGCCGTTTGATGTATTCCTTAGCAAAAATGAAACGTATGAAACCCCTGATGACATTGTCCAACCCGATATTGCCGTGATTTGCAATAAAAAACAGATTGTCCAAAAAGGATGTTACGGGGCACCTACACTGGTTGTTGAAGTCTTGTCACCTTCAACCGCTTTAAAAGACTACAACGAAAAATTTTATACTTACCAACACTATGGAATTGCGGAATATTGGATTGTTGATACTGCTAATAAAATGATTCATGTGTACTATTTGCACGAAGGTACATATCAACGACATGCAACATACGGACAACAAGACACGCTGCATTCCGCACAATTTAAGGACTTAGCTATTCCATTAACGTATGTATTTGAATGGGGTTAAAACGGCTCTTGTTCGGAATGACCATTCAGTGTTCATGATCGATCTTTCGTCAAACACACAGGAATCGATGATCGGGCAGCCTGCCCTGAGGCAGGTGTCTAAGAATCTCCCATCTCGAAGAACAAGCGCATAGGCGGGAGAACGTTCAGCCCTAGCGACAGCCGCCTGCTTCTATGTTTTTCCGAATGTCTGCACGAAGGCAAACAAAACACCAGCCTGTCGACCCAAGCTGGCGTTTGTCCTTCTTCTTATTGAATGGCCGCTAGCGCCCCGGTCAAGACACGCACCACAAACGAAAGTTCATCATCCGTGATGCAAAGCGGCGGCGACAGCGTGAGTACGTTGTTGTATCCGGCGACTGTCGTTCCGTTTTTGCCGATGATGAGGCCGTTTTCTTTGCATCGATGGATCACTTGATTGACAAGCGACACATCAAGAGGCTCTTTCGTCGCTCGGTCGGCGACCAATTCAATGCCGACAAGCAGCCCTTTGCCGCGCACATCCCCGACGTACGGATGGTCGGCCAGTTTCGTTTTCAGTGCCGAAAGCAGCCATTCGCCCGCTTCACGCGAACGGTCAAACAGACGCTCCTCCTCCATAATCTCGATGTTTTTCAGCGCCACCGCACAAGCAGCCGGATGGCCCCCAAACGTATTGACATGGCGGAAATAGTCGTATTCGCCTGTTCCTTTGAACGCCTCGTAAATCTCTTTCCGAACCGCCGTTGCCGCCAGCGGCAAATACGCGCTCGTAATGCCTTTCGCCATCGTGATAATGTCCGGCTTGACGCCGTAGTGTTGAAATCCGAACGCTTTTCCCGTCCGGCCGAAGCCGCAGATGACTTCATCGACAATAAGCAAAGCCCCGTGTTTTTCACACACTTCTTTGACCGCTTTCATATACCCGTCCGGAGGAATGAGCACACCGCCCCCGGTGATGATCGGCTCCATAATGACGGCCGCAATCGTTTCGCTCAACTCCCACGTCATGACATCATCAATGGCCTTTACCGCCCGCAGTCGACGCGGATCGTCCGCTGCATCCGGGTCGCGGTAGACATCCGGCGGCGGCACGTGGATGAAACCTGGGGCGAGCGGCTCGTATTTGTATTTCCGCTGCGCCTGCCCGGTGGCTGAGAGCGCCCCCATCGAGTTGCCGTGGTACGCCCGGTAGCGGGAAATGATTTTGTACCGATGATGCTCCCCGCGTTGCTGATGGTATTGGCGGGCGATTTTAAACGCCGTTTCGTTCGCTTCCGACCCGCTGTTGGAAAAGAAAATCACATACTCATCGCCTAACAGTTCGTTGAGCTTTTCCCCGAGCTGAATCGCCGACAAGTGGCTTTGCGTCAACGGGAAATCGTCATCGCCATTGAAGCGAACGCAGGGGCCGCCATCATTCAGTATTGGTTTCCTTCCATTCCGTTATGGCTGCTCAGCCTTGTCCTGACTATACTGATGACACTTACTAATATTTGGTCGGTCAAATCGTACGGGGAGTTTGAATACTGGTTCGCTTTCATCAAAGTAGCAAGCATCGTCCTTTTTCTTATTCTCGGTTTGGCATTCATTTTCGGCCTTGCCCCGGGCAGCGATCCGGTCGGCTTGAAAAATTTGACCGGCCATGGCGGATTGATGCCGCATGGGATCGGTTCCATCCTTATCGGCATTGTCATCGTCATTTTCTCGTTCTTCGGGACGGAAATCGTGACGATTGCCGCCGGAGAATCAGCCGAACCGCAAGAAGCCGTGTCGAAGGCCACTAAATCGGTCACATGGCGGATTTTAGTGTTTTACATCGGCTCCATCGCCGTTGTCGTCACATTGCTCCCTTGGAACTCGGCGAGCGTGTTGAAAAGTCCGTTTGTCGCTGTGCTCGAACATGTCGGCGTCCCTGCGGCCGCGCAAATCATGAACTTTATCGTATTGACCGCCGTTTTGTCCTGCCTCAATTCGGGGCTGTACACGACATCGCGCATGCTGTACTCTTTAGCGCAAAAAGGAGAAGCACCGCAACTATTTTTAAAACTAAGTAAAAACGGCGTCCCAGTTCGAGCGGTCATCGCCAGCACGTTGTTCGCCTACATCGCCGTCATCATGAACTACGTTTCGCCTGATAAAGTGTTTCTCTTTCTTGTTAACTCTTCCGGAGCGATCGCGCTGCTCGTTTATTTAGCCATTGCTGTCTCGCAGTTGCGCATGCGGCAAAAACTCGAGCGGGACAACGGCGCCGCCTTAAAAATCAAAATGTGGTTGTTTCCGTACTTGACCTATTTTACGATTCTCGTTTTGCTCGTCATTCTCGCCTCGATGTTGTTCATCCGCTCAATGGTTTCACAGTTGTTGCTGACGTTGCTCATCACTGCCGTCGTCATCGTTTGCTACTTCGTCTTCGCCCGGCGCCGCCTCAATCCAAACTACCAGCCGGCGGCATCCACAACAGCGAAAGATTGATCCCTATCACATGAACGGGCGCCCGTCGACACGGGCGTTCGTTTTGTGTAGAACAGATCTTTTCCACCCCTCTCGTCCAAATCGCGCTGTCATGTAAAAATGACAACTTTTTAAACTTCCGTCAGCTCCTATTACATTAGCTGCCATTCCGTTGTATACTTACATTGAGAATAAATTCACAAACTAGGAGGATTAAACATGATCGTCCACGAACTGATGGACATGGAGCACTTATTTGCCGAGCAATTGCAAGAAGGATATTATGTCATTCGCGAAACATACCAAAACGTACTCGTTGAGCCGGAAGACGGCGACACCGTCCGGCAAGTGGACGCCGGAACGGAAGAAGTCGTCACCATCGTATTTGATCCCGGCGACGAATACTCCCTCATTTGCCTTGACACCTACACTTTCGCCGACGGCATCCCATCTTTAGCGGAGCTCAAAGAAACGATTGCCGCGGAGTACGACGTCTTTGTCAACGACCGTTGGGCTGCGGCGTCGTTGTAAAAAAAGCGCCCGAAACGTTGGACATCAGAGACTCGGAAAACACGGGTATCACCTCAACCAAAGCGCCTTTCATCAACCTAGTCAAGGAACAGCCCGTTCGCCTAGCGAGCGGGCTGGTTGGTTCTCTCAATCCGAAACACTTTAAAGCCGATATCAAGCTCCGTCTTCCCCGTTTCATAAACGATTTTCTCCCCCGCGCGGCGGATGCGCTCGCGGCCAATGTCGCAAATCGTCCGAAACCCCACCCGATACGCCTCGGACGTTTCCGCAAGCCGTTCGGGAAGCTGCACCATTATAAACGACCGCCGGCCGCCGTCTTCGGCGTTTTGCTGCATGACGGCATGAGCCGTTGTCGCCGAGCCGGAAAAAAAGTCGAGGATGAGATCATCATCCCTCGTTGTCAACGCCACCATGCGCTGAATGAGCTTCACCGGCTTCGGGTAATCCATCACCGCGAGCCCATCGAACAGCTCCTTCAGCTCCTTTTTCGCCTCCTGCGAATGGGACACCTCGTCATGCGTCCAAATCGTAAGCGGCGTCACCGTCGACTTCACTTCGCTTAAAAACCGCTTCAGGCGCGGCACCCCGTTTCCGTCTTTGCCAAACCAAATGCGGTTATCCGCCGCCAGCTCGGCGAAGCGCTCCTTCGTCACCCGCCAGCAATACCCATTCGGCGGGGAAACGACCCGACCGCTTGGCGTCACAATCTCATAAATCTTTTCCGGAATCGGCGGACCCACCGACAAATCGCCTGACGTCCATGGACCGCGTGGGTCATTGTCTGGGTTGGCATACCGCCCATCCGCTTCCGGATGGCGCGGCAAGCCGTACCAAGCCAGGCGATCGATGTTTTTCGCATAACATAAAATGAAATCATGGTTGCGCGAGGCGAACTTGTTCATATTCACGGGCGAAAACGCCCGCTGCCAAATGAACGTGGCGACAAAATTCCGCTCGCCAAAAATTTCATCGCACATTTTTCTCAAATTCGCCTGCTCCGTATCATCAATGGAGATAAAGATGGCCCCCGTCTCGGCTAACAGCTCCCTCGCCACCCAAAGGCGCGGGTACATCATGTTGAGCCAGCCGGCATGGGCACGCGCTTCTTCCTGGATTCCGCTAGGAACAACGGCTTTCCCCTTGCGCCAATTGTCTTTGTACGTGAGCACTTTTCCGGTATTGTACGGCGGATCGATGTAAATCATTTGAATGGTTCCCGCATGCGACGTCCTCAGCAGCTTTAACGCCTCTAAATTGTCTCCTTCAATATACCAATTGTTTGTTGTCTCCCACTGTTTGCTCGCTGCCTGATCCGGCCGCAATACTCCGGACGCAGGCAGCTCAGCGAGCCGCCTCGCCTCCGCCTTCCCCGGCCACGTGAACTCATATGCTTCTTGCCGTTCGTGACCGCCAAACACTTTCTTCAGCAACTCCCAATCGATGCCCCCATCTACAACCGCTTCCGGAAAGAGCTTTTTGATCGCCTCAAGCCTTGCATCCGCTGCCGGTTTCCTTCTCCCGCCGACGTTTGCCATGGCACTCCCCCTCTCTCCCCTCGCCCTTCCCAACGCGGTGCTTTTTTTGACGAATCTTATTTCCATTATTTCGCCACGGCGCACCGGTTTCCTTCCTTTGGCCATAAAAACACCCCCGCCTTCTGCAAAAAGCGGGGGAGCAAAACCTTTGAACGAGGTTTTCCTTTTTCATTTTCAAGATCCGTTCAGTAAATCTTGTTGAAACATATTTACTTGCGGTTTTTATCCTCTAAACGAGACCTTCCTTTTTCAAGAGTACCTTCATTTTACCATTGATTTTCTAAGGTTGCAACGGGTATTCTTGCACACCCCTTCTACTCCTCTCAAAAATAAAATGTGGTTATGTCAACTTTAACAAGTGACTAAAGTCGTCAACCGTTCAAACCATTGGTATATCAACACCATATTTCTGTTCCCGAAAGAAAAACCGCCATGCACACCTCCCCCTGTTTTTTGACCGTTTTCGGACCGTGCATGGCTGAATTCGGCACCGAAAACAAGACGAGCCAATGAGACGGAGAAGGCGGCATGGCGGATGGCGACCGCTCATACGGTTTTCAAAGAGAGGAATGGTCCACCTTTTCAAGCTTAGAACAGCCGACCCGGTACATATACAGTTTGACACCGTCGATCATGAATGCCCGGGCTTCCCCACGCCGTGAAGCGTAGTGCTCGAGCCCGAGCATAAAATTCACTCCTTCACGGTATTCCTCGTTGCCGATCACCTGAAGCGACGGCGACATGAGTTGGCGCGAGAGGAAGAGGATCGCCTTTTTCCGCGCCCGTGTGAGCGAAACGTTGAGGCGGTTCAAACTGTAGATGAACTCCCCTTCCATCACAGCCAGTTCAGGGTCGGCGACGCCGTAGCTAATGATCGCCGCATCCGCCTCTTGCCCTTGCATTTTATCAACCGTATCGACGAAAAACGGCGGGCGCAATTCTTGGCGTTCAAGCTCACGGCGAATGGCGCGGATTTGCGCCCGATGTGGCGAGATGATAAACAGCCCGTGGCGCCAAAACGCTTGATCGCCATCCGGCGTGTCATCATACCGTTTTCCATCACCATCAAGGAGCCGTTCCCGAAGCACCCTCGTTATGTTGGCCACCCAGCGCGCTTCGGCCTCATTTTCTTGCGTGCCGTGCGCACCATCATAAACGCAAACAACAAGCGGATAATCGGGGTCGATCGCCGCTTCCACCCATTCATCGGCAGTTGGAGCGGCGGCGAGCGCCAATGTTTGCTCAGCAATTTGGCGGGTGAACGCCGTATAGTCACGTCCATAAATCCGATCGGCCGGGTAGCGGCAAAGCGCCTCATTCATGCGGAAATTGTCCGTCAATTGGCGGGTATACCGCTTCTCGACATCGGCGTCAAACAACAGGCGGAAAATCGAGTCGAACAAGTGCGGCTCCCCTTCGCCGGCCGCATACGTCCCTTGAATGATCGGCGGCAGCTGGAAATGGTCGCCGACAATGAGCAGCCTGCCTGCTTTTTTGACATGGCGTAACGCCAACAGTGAATCGGCCACGCGGATTTGCGACGCCTCATCAAGGACGACGACGTCAAACCCTTCTATATAGCCTTTTTCGTATGCCCTTTGAATGCCGTACAGCGTGGCGCCAAGCACCCGATGGCCGCCGCTGCCAAGCCATCCGAGAAGGTCACGGTCCGCCACCTCGGCGATTCCTTTGGCGTTTTCCGTCTGAATCTCGCCGAGTTTCGCGATATGGACGCTGCGCCGCGGCGCAAGCTCCTGAATTTTGCGCAGGCAGTTTTCAATCGCCGCGTGAGTGAAGCCGGAGATGAGAATGGCAAGCCTCCGCCCCTGATGTTCGTAAATCGCCATAAGCAACTGAAGAGCGGCGGCGATAAAGTGCGTTTTTCCGGTGCCAGGCGGCCCCCAGACGAGTGTCAACGTATGACGAAGAAATTGAAGAAACGCCTGGCGCTGGCTTTTCGTCAGCCCGCTTTGGCGGAGGAGCGCCTTCACCTCCTCTACATCCCAGTTGGGACGAAACGTTTTCCGATAGCGAATCGGATCGCGAATCAAGTCCAAGATGCGATGATTTTCCTGATCCAACTGTTGCAACGCCTGCAAGACGCGCCGGGTGGTAAAATCGGCATGCCGGATCGACAGCCGATACTCCTCTCCTTCCACAAGCGGGAACCGGTCGATCCATTTGGGCAACTCGAGCTCGAGTTCAGCTGTCTTGCCATCATCTTCGATGGCGCGAATGCGGGTAAAGTACAAATTGGCCCATTGGGGCGGCTTCCATTCGCTGGAATACTTATAATCTGGAAACGCCTGTTGCGCCTTTTCCCCTTCCTCATTGCACTCCGTCAAAATCCAGCTCGCCTTTTGATCGATCGCTTCAAGCGCCTGCCGGTTGTTCAATCGGAACCGATCGCCGCCAAGGTACGTGACATGAAGCGTCACTCCGTTCTCAAGCCGCTCCGAAAGCGGGAGCAGGCGGCTTCGGCGAATTTCCAAGTAGTTTAATAGCGCCTCGTAGCGCGCCATAAACGCCAGCTTGGACACAAGCGGATCACGGTAATCAGCCAGATCGGGAAAAGCAAATTTTTCCGGCCAGACAATAAGCGGCGAAGGATGGACGCTCTCAGCCCAGACGCGGATGCCTTGGATAATGCTGCTTGCGGCCCAAAGACGCCGGCTTAGCTCCTTCTCGACCGCTTTTCGTTTTTCCTCGTCCCCCGTTTGCCAGGCGTCGTGCAGCACATCCAGTTTCATGGCGTTTGTCAAACGAAATGAAAAACGCTCACTCGCCGAGTACAGAAACGGCGAATCATTGTAGGCCGCAATATATCGCGACAAGTCTTCAAGACGGTACGCGACATGCGCCGGCAAGGCGAACAGCTGGCTCACGGCCGTTGTCAGGACAACGACAGGAAGCGGAACCATTTCGCTTGGGTGGTCGCTGGCACTTGCTAATGAGCTGCTATGAAAATAAGACAGCAACCGAACGGCTTTTTCTTGATATTCTGGATCGAACAAAAGCTCTTGAAGCAACTGTTGCACATTGTCCCATTCATAGTTGTCGGTGACATACGCCTGCACCGATTTTTGCGACCGCCACTCTCGATCCCGGTTGTAATCGTGCACCGTCTGAAGCAGGCGGTCCAGCGCATCGGCAAACGTTCGGCCAACCGCGTCGCATTCTTCCAGAGAACCAGCAATAACATGATGCATTTCTGATCCCGTTCCAAACACATCTGTTCCACCAACACGGTACAACGATGCCGCCGCGATCTTGCCCGTCAGTGGATCGCGTTGCGCGGTGAGAATAAGACGGATGTCTTCCCATATCGGCATATGTGTCACCGCACGGTCATACGGAACGACTTTTTCTTGCGTGATGGCCTCAAGCTGCGCTTCAAGCCGCCGAAGTTGGCGCGCCAGCCCGGCGTTTTGTTTCAGCACATGCCTGTTTTCTTGACGTTCAAGAAATTGGCGAAACTCACCGATCGTCTCAGGCAGCTGCCGCTCACGGATGAAGCGGGACGTGTAGTTCGATAAGTACGGAACGAGGGAAATGTGCTTCTGTTGCCGTGCTTTGTCGAAACAATAGTCATAAAACGGACACCATTCACACCGGTAATCTAAGTGCCAAAACAGCTCATCGGGTTGCTTCTCGGCCAGCGCCGTCAGTTCGCCAGCCAAAAACTGTTCGAGATACGGGAGCAACTGGCTGATATCCGCTGCTTGCGGCTGCTCGGTTTTGTACGTCCATACCCCCGCTTCGCACCAATCCACATTGCCCCTAATGCCGTGCTCCTCTAAAACGGAAGACAAAATCAAGGCGTACAACGCCGTTTGCACGCGGTGGGAAAGCTTCAACACGTCTGATGATTTGATGTCGATGATGCGAAACACAAAGCCGTTTTGTCCCGGTATGCACTCAATCAAATCCGGGCGGCACGCCGCAAAATGGATGTCGTCCCGATCCAACCCGTACCGTTCGTAAAAGCGCGGCGGCGCGATCAATGTCGGCTGATACAAATATCGCTTGCTCGGCCGCTTCAACTCGCGGATCGTTTCCTCGCCATCCAAATAGCAGTGGGAAATCGGCACGCCAGGCTCTCGCTCTCCCATCTTCACTTGGCCGGCCAAATGGGTCGTGATCACTTCCTCTTCCCACTCAACTCCTCGGCGCAGCACTCCCTCATGAACCGCGGGCCGCTCAAACAGCTCTTCCGGCACATCGAGCTCGCCGCGCCGCTCTTTCGCCAACGACTGAAAATAAAAATTCCGCTCGCACTCATGATAAAAATAGCTTGCGATTTTGGCAGGAGAAACGTAAAGCATACATCGATCCCTTTCTAAAACGTACTGGCCGATGCCCGCACTGAGATTTGTCAGTTTGTTTATCCATTGTATCATATGTTTGTACGCTTTCCTATATACACCATTCCTGCTTGTCTAACAAGAACATATGTGCTATAATGAAGGAAATTAAGATGAAAGAGGGGCCAACATGAGCGAAGAGATCCTCTTGCAGTTGTTCAACCGCCTCGGTCATATCGAAAACACGTTGCATCTCCTCGTCGAAAGCCACAAACGGCTGGAAGCAGAACAACAAGAAATCCGAAAAGAGCAACAGGAAATCCGAAGAGAACAACAAGAAATGCGGAAAGAGCAACAGGAGATCCGAAGAGAACAACAAGAAATGCGGAAAGAACAAGAAGAATTCCGACGCATCCAGCAAGCTCTCCTTGAAGGCCAAAAGCGGTTGGAAGAAGAACAAGCCCATATCAAAGCCGGCCAAAAAGAGCTGTATGACTTGATGTCTGCCCTGCTTCACCGCCAGGATGAAACCGACGCCGCACTCGACGCCCTCGCGATGGACGTGCACAAACTTCACGGTGAAGTTTCTTCCATCCACCAAAGACTCGACTCCTTAGAGAAAAAAGTCGATTCCCATGCCCAATCATTCAATGAACAGCTGAACAACATCAAACTTGACATCACCTTCCTCTCGAACAAAGTCATCGAACACGAACGGGAAATCTACAAAATTAAGAATATCATTTTATGACGATAAAGCAGGCGGGCCGCCTAAGCCCGCCTGTCCTTTTATTTCAATCCTTCTTCCACCTGTTTGATCATTTCCGACACCGACGTCAATCCGCCGCCTGAGAGATACCAATAATTTGGATCCAAGTAGACAATGTGGCCGTTTTGATATGCTTTCGTCTTTTTCACAAGCGCATTTTCAATCGTTTGCTTCGCTGTCGGCTTTCCTTCTACAACGGCGTCGCGGTCAATGACAAACAAGTAATCCGGGTTTTTCTTGGCAATGTACTCAAATGATACGCTTTGTCCATGAGGATTCGTCACTTTCAAATTCGGGTCTGCGGCTGGCACGCCGAGCACATCATGGATGAGCCCAAAGCGCGAACCTTTGCCGTACGCACTCACTTTCCCACCGGTCGTCAAAATGATCAGCGCTTTTTTGTCTGCAGCCTTTGTCTTCACTTCTTCGATTTGTTTTTCAATATTGGCCAGTTCCTCATCTACTTCTTTTTCTTTGCCAAACATTTGCCCGATCAGCTTCATATTGTTTGTAAATGAATCCCAATAATGTTGAGTGTCAATCCCTATATACACGGTTGGGCCAATCTCTTTCAACTTGTCATACAAATTTGCTTGACGACCGGAAATAAAAATGACATCCGGCTTGATTTCGCTCAATTTTTCAAAATCCGGCTCCATCAAGCTGCCGACGTTTTGGTAGTCGCTGCTTTTATATTTCTCCAAGTATTTCGGCACGTTCATCTGCGGCAAAGCTGTCACCTTCACCCCTAGTTTATCAAGGGTGTCTAGCACTCCGAAATCAAAGACAACCACTTTCTCTGGATTTTTCTTGACTTTCGCCTCTCCAAGCTGGTGCTTGATCGTCATTTCCTCGGCTTGTTCCGTTTTCTTCTCGTCATTCTTCCCACTTGCTCCGTCGCTTGTATTCTCCTTATTGCCGCAAGCAGCCAGTACGATGAGAAGCAAAGCAACCACTACCATCAGCCAACGCTGTTTCATTGGCTATACCCCCCTTTGGAAATTCAAATTATATGTTGACGGCTTTCGTATTCACTCGACAAGGGGCGCCCTTTCTTGCCGATGTCAACATGAAAGCCGGCTCAACCATTTTTTGCTTAATTGGAATCTTCTTCATATACTTGACTTTGATCGCGTCTCCCCGTCCCATGTTTGAATCCGAGACGGAGCTCTTCACCAAGCATGCCCATAGGCTTCCACAGCCCGCTTTTTCACTAGTCAAGATGGACGCTTTCTCATGGGAAATTGCTAAAAATACACACAGATGCGCCGATTTTCAATCGTCTGCACGCGCACATCCAAATCATAAATGCCGCGAAGCACTTCATCGCTCATGATCGATGAAACATCCCCTTCACAGACGACCGCTCCATCTTTTAACGCGACCATATAATCGGAGTAACAGGAGGCAAAGTTAATATCGTGCATCACCATCACGATCGTTTTGCCAAGCTCATCGACCAGCTTGCGCAACACTTTCATCATTTGCACGGCGTGTTTCATATCCAAATTGTTCAACGGCTCGTCCAAGAAAATATAATCCGTATCTTGCGCCAACACCATCGCGATATAAGCTCTCTGCCGCTGTCCGCCGCTCAACTCGTCCATATAGCGGTCTTGCAATGGCTCCAGCTCCATATAGCGGATCGCCTCACGCACATAGTCGCGATCTTGGCGCGTCAAGCGGCCGCGCGAATACGGAAAGCGACCGAACGACACCAATTCGTGTACCGTCAAGCGAGCCGCAATGTGGTTGGATTGCTTCAAAATGGAAATTTTTTTCGCCAACTCTTCTGTCCGATAACGAGCAATTTCCTTTCCTTCAATCCAGATTTCCCCGCCATCTTTTGGAATTAAGCGGCTCATCATGGACAAAAGCGTGCTTTTCCCCGCCCCGTTCGGGCCAATGAGCGATGTGAGCTTGCGGCGCGGAACAGATAAAGATACACGGTCAATCACGGTCTTCCCGCCGTATCGCTTCAATACTTGTTTCACCTCTACCATGCTTTTCGCTCCTTTAACAAAAGGTATAGAAAATAGACGCCTCCGACCATGTTGACAATGACAGACAACGTCGTCGAAAAGGTGAACACTCGCTCGACTACCAGCTGGCCGCCAACGAGGGCGATGATGCCGAACAGCGCCGCTCCTGCAAGCAAATAACGATGTTCATACGTTTGAAAAAACGCATACGCCACATTGGCGACTATCAATCCGAAAAACATGATGGGACCAACAAGCGCGGTCGAAACCGACACCAACACCGCCACAATCATCAGCAGCCGTTTGACGACCGTTTCATACGCCACGCCTAAATTGATCGCATGATCTTTGCCGAGCGACAGCACGTCCAACTCGTGAAGATGACGGTATGTATACAATGTCGCAGCCGCAATGAGCAGGCCTGCCGGCCAAAGCAAGTCTGTTTTTATATTGTTGATGCTCGCAAACATTCGATCTTGAATGATGGAAAATTCATTTGGGTCAATCAAATATTGCATGAAAGACGTCAAACTTTGGAAAAACGTACCGAGAATCATCCCAACAAGCAAGATGAAATATAAATTTTGCCCTTCACGGTGAAACAAAAACGAATACAATAAAACTGAAAAACCGATCATCGACCCAGCAGACAAGAGAAAGTGCAAGGTGTTGCCCATCATGGTCAACGTCGTCGAACCGAACAAAAACACCACAGCAGTTTGTACAAGCATATAAACGGAATCAAGCCCAATAATGCTTGGAGTTAAAATACGATTATTGGTCATTGTCTGAAATAAGACGGTCGAAACCGCCCCCGCCCAACCGACAAGCACCATCGCGACAATCTTTTCGCTCCGCGAGCGCAACACATAGTCAAAATCCCCTCGCAAGTGTGCAAACAAAAACAGCACGATCAATCCGAGCGCCAATACCACGAGCACAACCACTTTCATCCGATTAGACATACTGCTTCGTTCTCCTTACGAGCAAATATAAAAAGACACCGCTTCCGATTACTCCAACCGTCAAGCCGATCGGAATTTCGTATGGATAAATGGCGACTCGGCCAAATACATCGCAAATTAGCACAAACAAAGCGCCAAATATGGCTGTCAACGGCAATACTTTGCGCAAATGATCCCCATAATACATCGTGACAATGTTCGGAACGATCAGCCCTAAAAACGGCAGCGTCCCAACCGTCAACACCTCAACAGCAGAAACAACAGCGACAATGAGGAGACCAGTGTAGACAATCGAACGGTAGCGAACCCCTAAGTTCGTCGCCATCTCCTCCCCCATGCCGGCGATCGTAAACCGATTGGCGTATACATAAGCGATTGCCATGAGCGGAACGCTCACATACAGCATTTCATAACGTCCTTGCATCATAACGGAAAAATCGCCGTGCATCCATGCGGACATCGATTGAATCAAATCATATTTATAAGCCAAAAACGTCGTGACAGAACCGACAATATTGCCAAACATCAAGCCGATGAGCGGAATAAAGATCGAATCTTTGTACTTCACACGATCCAAAACCGTCATAAACAGCAGCGTCCCCGCAAACGCAAACACAACGGCAATAGCCGCCTTCACAAGCGGCCCTGCGGCAGCGAATGCAATCATGGACACCAACAGGCCAAGCCGCGCCCAATCCATCGTTCCCGCCGTCGTCGGCGACACAAATCGGTTTTGGCTCAACTGCTGCATGATCAAGCCGCAAATGCTCACGCTTGACCCGGCGATCAGAATGCTGATGAGCCTCGGCAAGCGACTGATCAAAAACACTTCCCACGCCTCACGGTCGCCGGCAAACAGCTCGCGAGGCGATAAATCATGCACACCGACAAACAATGATGCCGCAGCCAAAACAACAAGAAGCACCATCCATTTTTTCATGTTTTCTCATCCTGTCTCCCGTTCTATCCCATCATACAAGTCGAATGACGATGCCATGTCCAGACTCAATTGCTTTACAGGTGCAATTATGATATTGATTATCTTTCCTAATTAAAAAGATAAATTCTGCTTGTGTTGAGAAGCAACCAGCACCGCCAAGATGGCTGGCATCTCCTCAATCGCTGTTCTTTTCAAGTCAAGCCATTCTGTCCGCATGCGGCCACCACATCTCACTCCATTCTTTTGAAAACCATGTTCCCGCCCAAACCTCTAAAAAGAGAAGGATTATCATTTTCACATACCATATTTTAATTGATAAAAATTATCATTGTCAATATTTTCATCATTTTTTTTTCTGTTTTCTTATTTTTTCTTCATTTATCGACAAAAATAAGGTTCTCTTTCGTTTGAGACACCCTTCCTCTAGAAGGACGATGGTGGGCAAAAGAGGGGCGAAATACGTTCAGCCTTCTAAAATTCCTGCACCTCTCGAGGTTGCCAATTTCGGCGCAGCATCCATTGTTGACCAGCAAGATCGGAAGGCTGGAAAATGTTGTACAACATGCTGTTGGTCCCAACATCTTTTTCATCTTGTATAATTCAGCTTTTTCTCGCGAAAATGCTGCCGATTTGTATGCAACAGCATGTTTTGTCCAACCTTCCCGTATCTAGACTTATATTCCTTTCTGCAACTCAATCTCCATCTCGAGCAAAGCATAGCTTAACGTTTTGCCATGCGGGTCAAGGGCCAATGAGGTAGTGACGCCGCCTTCAAGCGCATCTTGACAGACAAATTGCAAGGAGGCGATGTTGGGAAGTTCGTATCGAACCACATCCCCTTTCACAATCGAGCTCAAATGCTCCTTCACTTTTTCTGCGGTTACCATTTGGGACAGCAGAGGATAATCCGTTTCCCGAAAAGGAATAAGCGACAAGATTAACGTATTTCCTTTGTCCCCGGCCCGGCAGTGGGCCAAATCATACAACTTCACTCTCATCGTCGTCACTCCCGGATCGTTATTTGTACATTGACCATTTGGCGTGGAATCAATGTCGAAATAATGCCAATGACCTCATGCACGTATTTCCTTGCCCCGCCGCCGCCTGCCGGGCCGTTTGTGTACAGCGATTCCACTTCCTCACCAATCAGTTCAGCCTGTTCTTTTGTATCCGCTTTCCCTGCCACCCGCAACCGGACTTCATACGGCTCGCCGCCCTGTCCTAAAAATGACCGATGGGCTGATGATAAGCCAATATAGTCCACCTTCAGATTCACAAAACAGTCTTTTAACCGCTCATACACAATTTCCCCGGCAAGCTGCGCCCGCCGCAAAGCGTTCGGCCCCGCATACGAAATTTCGCCTTCCCCGACAAAACCGCCATGATAGCCAATGCTCACCTTTAACATATCTGGTTTTGTTTTGCCACTTCCTCCGGTGATCTCAACACGGTCCGGACCGATTTCGCGCAGTTGGACTGTTGTCAAATCAACAACCACATCAGGGGTGATATAGGCTGTCGGGTCAGTCACTTCATATAACAGTTGCTCTTTGACAGTCATCGGGCAAATGATCCCTCCTGTCCCGTCTACCTTGCTGATCACAGCCGTACCGTCAGGCATCACATCAGCAAACGGAAACCCAAGTCTAGCCATGCCAGGGACGTCTTTCTTTCCCGGATCCGCAAAATAGCCGCCGGTAATTTGTCCGGCACACTCGAGCAGGTGACCGACAATCGCTCCCTTAGCTAAACGTTCTGTATCATCAAGCGGCCATCCATAATGGTAAATCATCGGCGCAAGAAATAACGACGGATCCGCTACACGGCCTGTCACGATTACGTCTGCCCCCGACTGCAGCGCAGGCAGGAGCGCATCAGCACCAAGGTAAGCATTCGCGGATAATATCGTTCCGTAGCTATCGATCGGTTTCCCTGACTCAATTGCCAACATTTGTTTATCAATCTTTTCCATTACATCATCCCCGATGACAGCCGCTACTTTTATTTTTAGTCCCTTCTCCCGCGCCATAGCGGCGATGCGCTCCGCTGCCGCTACTGGATTGGCAGCCCCCATATTCGTAATCAGGCGGACGCGGTGCTTCACAATGAGCGGAAGAAGCAGTTCCATTCTTTTTTCTAATAACGGGTCATACCCGCGGGAAGGGTTTTTCCATTTTTGTTTTTGCGCCAAAGCAATCGTTCGCTCCGCCAAACATTCCAAAACAAGATAGTCCAACTGTCCCTTCTCTACTAAAATCGCGGCAGGCTCCAACCGATCACCGGAAAATCCTGCTCCAGCTCCTATTCTGACCATTTTCTCGCCTCCGTTTGCTTTCTTGTTACATTCCTTGTTATTATCAGAGAGAAATCGCCCCCGTAGCTAAAGCGACAATCGTCATCACAATAGTCGTTCCGAACGCCCATTTAAAAATAAATCGTTGGTGGGCACCAAGATCGACACCTGACAAGCCGATAAGTATAAAGGTGGATGCCGTCAGCGGGCTGAGCGGAAAACCAGTTGTCATCTGTCCCAAAATGGCAGCGCGCCCGATTTCGACGGGATCGATGCCGAATGAAGCCGCCGTTTCGCTTAAAATCGGCAAAACTCCAAAATAATACGCATCAGGGGTAAAGACAAGACTTAACGGCATGCTTGTGACCGCCACTATAAGCGGCAAATAAGATCCCATCGCGTCAGGAATGATCGAAACCATCGCTTTCGCCATCGCATCAACCATTTTTGTACCGGTTAAAATGCCAGTGAAAATGCCGGCTGCGAAAATCATCGTCACCACCAATACAACATTGCTCGCATGAGACGTGAGCCGCTCTTGCTGATCCTTGACATGCGGATAATTAACAAGCAAGGCAATCGCAAACGCAAGCATAAACAAAACCGGAAGCGGCAGCCACCCTTTAATTAAGGAAACGAGCAACACAATCGTCAAAATGACATTAAACCAAAATAAGTTAGGCCGTTTCGCCTCTCCCCCGTCAAGTGACGGTGTCAGTTGTTCCGTATCCAGTTCGACGACTCCCACTCGTTCCCGTTCCTTTTTGCCGAGCCAATAAGCAGCAAACAACACCCAAACAATCCCCGCCAACATCGCTGGAAGAACAGGGTTAAACAACTCGGTTGAATCGACATGCAGTGTTGCCATAGCTCTAGCCGTCGGACCACCCCAAGGAATCATGTTCATTACTCCAGCCCCTAAACAAACGACACCCGATAGTGTAAGCGGATTCATTCCTAAACGCCGATAAAGAGGAAGCATCGCCGAAACGGTAATCATAAAAGTCGTCGCCCCGTCGCCGTCGAGGGCAACCAGCAATGTTAGCGTTGCTGTGCCGATGACAATCTTTAACGGATCACCTTTTACTAAACGAAGGATGCGCGAAACAATCGGATCAAACATGCCGCTGTCGATCATCAACCCGAAATATAGGATGGCGAATGCAATCATAATCCCCGTCGGAGCTACTTTTTGAATTCCTTCCAACATCATCGTTCCCATCTGCGTCCCAAACCCGCCGATCAGCCCAAAAACCACCGGTACAAGCACTAAGGCAATCAATACCGAGATTTTTCTTGCCATGATTAAAGCCAGAAAAACACCAATCGTTAAAAACCCCAATAACGCCAACATTATCCCATTCCCCCTTCAAAATTGTTTCGTTCTATTTTCTTGCAAAATAAGTGCCAATGCCAAAAACAAAAACATCCGCTTTACATTCAATACAGCGGATGCGCCTTTTCTTATTCTTTAGAAAATGAATGGCTAAAACATGAATGCACTCCTTGTTGCTGCTCATTTCTAAAAAACTAGAATCGTTTCTAGGAAATTAAAAAAGACAATGAGCGATTGATTGCCAAAAAAGAAAAACCTTAACAGGCAAGGTTTAGTGGATAGCGCTTACAAATCAAGAATATTTGCTTCACCACAGCTCCCCTCTAATATTTATCATCCGTTAGGAGCAGAAGAAGGCAAATCCTCGGAAATCCCTAACTTTTTCAATTTGTTATACAACGTGGCGAGTGACACGCCAAGCTCTTTAGCCGCTTGTTTCTTCCCTTGTACATCGGTGCCAAACTGACGAAGCGCTTCGACAATCAAACGCTTTTCTGTTTCTTCAAGCATCTTTCGTAACGGTTGGATCGATGTAGAGGAACGGAAAACCTCCGGGTCTTTCATGATCGATGGGGGAAGATGATGCAGATCAATTTCCATTCCATCAGTCATGCAAATGGCATAATCAATCACGTTTTTTAATTCTCTTATATTTCCAGGCCAATCGTATGATTGCAACAAAGCCATTGCAGCCTGGCTGATTGAGCAAACAGGACGCTGTCCCCCACCACCTGAGGCTTGTATTATAGAATGAGCCAAAAGAGGGATATCTTCCTTCCGCTCACGGAGCGGGGGGAGATGAAGCGTAATTACATGAAGGCGATAAAACAGGTCTTCCCGAAAATACTGCTTTGCTACAAGCTGGCGCAAATCCTTATTTGTTGCGGCAATGATGCGCACGTCAATCCTCCTTTCGTGTGTATCTCCAACTTTGCGAATTGTCTTTTCTTGCAGCACACGCAATAGCTTTGCTTGCAAATCATACGGAAGATCCCCGATTTCGTCCAAAAAAATCGTTCCCCCGTCCGCCAGTTCAAACAGCCCGATTTTCCCTCCTTTTTTCGCATGTGTAAACGATCCCTCCACATAGCCGAACAATTCGCTTTCCAGCAAAGCGGCAGGAATGGCCGCACAATTTACAGGAACAAATGGATGTTCAGCACGCGGACCCTCCTGGTGAATCGCCTGAGCAAACAGTTCCTTGCCGGTTCCACTTTCCCCCATAATTAACACTGGCAAGTCCGACTCTGCCGCCCGTTTCGCGATACGGATCATTTCCTTGATCTTGTCATTATGGCCGATGATATGCGCAAACGTATAAGTAGCCCGATAAATCGAATAGACGGTCCTTTTCAATTCATTCAATCTTTCTTTGTTTCGCTTCAGCTCCTGCGTCAATTTGTGCACTTCCGTCAGCCCTTTGCAAACTGATACCGCTCCAATCACTTGGCCATGGACAACAATCGGTGCCATATCAACGACATACTCATTGGAACCTTCCTTGCGGTACACCCCGGTTCTCACTTTCCCGTCCTTCAACGTTTCTGGGAGAAGGGCGTTAGGCCGCACATCGCGCAGCCGTTTACCTATAATCTCGTTTTCCTTCACACCTGTTATGCGTGTATACTCCGGATTGACAAGGCGCACAACCTCACAGTCATCGATCACTAGTACGCCGTCATGGACGGACTGAAGAATGGCGAACAGCCATTGCGCTTGTCCATCAGCATCTTTGACGAGCTTGTCGAAACGACTCACCACTTTCATTCCCCCTTCCACAAAGAAAAAAGCTATTTCTCCCCTTTGTCTTTGATTTCTAAGCGTTTCTATCAGCCAAGCAACAGCAGACTTCTGGAGCGAAACGTGTTTGTTGTTATTTTGTATGCAGCTTCACCGCTCTTCACGACGTCAAAAACGTAAAAATCTCCTTCACGGAAAAGTTCCATGAGCAATTTTTGCTCTCCACCCGGGCATGAAAATCCCCCTTTTCTTCCCATAATGAAGAATAGGCGCAAACAGTTCAACAGGACGTTATGCTTAATGGTGGCTTAGACCCTGTACGGAAAAGTGTTTGAATCCACTGGGTGCACCACCCATTGTCCGCCCTTTCCTGTGATAGAGGAAAGGTGACGACGAACGGAAAACTGCCGCATTTCTCCCGTGGATTCGCTGTTTGCGCACTCGATCATCGAAAAGGAGGATTTTCATCATGGATGTCATCTATCCTCGCTGCGCAGGATTGGATGTTCATGCCGAAACCATCGTCGCCTGCGCGCTATGGGAAGAAGATGGACACATTCAAAAGGACATTCAAACCTTCTCCACGTTCTCGAAGGGACTTGGCGACCTGCTTGAGTGGCTCGAAGAACATGGCGTTACCCATGTCGCCATGGAATCCACCGGCGTGTATTGGAAACCGGTCTTCGCCTTCCTCGAGGGCTATGTCGACTTGACACTGGCCAATCCGCAGCGGATCAAAAATGTCCCGGGAAGAAAAACCGATGTCTCTGACGCCGAGTGGATCGCCAAGCTGCTCCGCCATGGACTCGTTGAAAAAAGTTTCGTCCCCCCAGCGGATATTCGCGAATTGCGGGATTTTACCCGCCTCCGCAAAAAGTGGGTCGGACAGCTGACTTCGGAGAAAAACCGGATTCAAAAAGTGCTCGAGTCTTCCAATGTCAAACTCGGCTCGGTCCTCTCCGATCTCTTCGGCGTTTCCGGAAAAGACATCCTCGCCCGGCTGCTTGAGAAGGGATACGTGGACAAGGACGAGTTGGATCAATGCCTGCGCGGAAGGCTCAAAAAGAAAAAGCAAGCGGTGTACGATTCGCTGCTCGGCACCTTGACCGAACACGAGCTCCGTCTCCTTCGCCTCTTGTGGAAACACGTTGAGGAATTGGAGCAGTTAATCGAAGAAGTCGACCAGCACATCGACCGCCTGCTCGAGCCGTATCGCGAGGAAGTCGAATTGCTGATGACCATGCCCGGAGTGAAAAAACAAACCGCCGCCGTCATCATAGCCGAGATGGGAACCGACATGAGCGTCTTTGAAACGCCGGAACGGGCGGCTTCATGGACTGGATTGTCCCCCGGCAACCATGAAAGCGCCGGAAAGCGAAAGAGCACGCGCACGACAAAAGGCAATCCCCATCTCCGATCGGCGTTATGCGAGGCGGCATGGTCAGCAGCTCGATCCAAGACGCATCCCTTGTCCCGAAAGTTTTGGTCGTTGGCGGCCCGGTGCGGGAAGAAAAAAGCCCTCATCGCCATTGCTCGGCGGATGTTGGTGATCATCTTTTGCATGATCTCCCGCAAAGAGCCGTTCCGCCAACCACAACTTATTTAGTCTAGCCAAAAGGCAGACAGGTTATACGAGATGCCTAAAATCGGGCACCTCTGCTTTCCTATTGCCTTTTTTGGCCATTTTCAGTATACCCTCACGGATCAGGAGCGTATACCGCACTCACCAAGTGGTGGGGATTTTCACGGAAAAGCGCACCTCGGGAAACGTGGTCGATGCAGCCGCCCCGTTGGCTGCATCGTACACGTCTTCTAGCTGAAACGTCCCCGATTGCCAAACATATTTTTCCATCACCTGGTGCTGATAATCGACAAGCCAGTACTCGCGGACTCCTGCTTTCTCATAATAATGACGCTTAAGCAGCCGATCGTTGCGGGCCGTGCTTGGCGACAACACTTCCACCACCAGGTCGGGAGCGCCGTAACACCGCCCTTGGCGCAGTTTCGTTCGATCGCAAATAATGGATAGGTCAGGCAACACCGTTACATTTTTCGTTCCTTTTTGTTCATCTTCAAACAAAAGAACGACTTGGAGATTGCTGCCGAACACAAGACAAGGACTTCCTTTTAACGCCATGCGAAACTCGGCAATCAAATTGGCGACCACCCCTTCATGCTCATAAGGAGCTGGGGACATCAACACAATCGTTCCTTCGTACAGCTCCATCCGCTCGTCTCCAGCTAAAGAAAAGAACTCGCCGAGCGTATACCGGCGTTGCTCGCCTGATTGGCTCATGCCGCTCTCCCTCCCGCACATGCTATTTCCTCTATATGTAAGCAAACCGTTTGCTCGCCGACAATCGCCTTTGCCAATTCCCTCACGCTAAAAAAGCGCCCTGCCCAAACGGCAGCGCACTTTCCTCAACTTCTTATCCTTTTACAAACACCGTTTTAATCGCCGTGAAAAACTCGATGGCCGCCCGTCCTTGTTCCCGCGAGTGGGAGCTGGACTGCTTCATCCCGCCAAACGGCGCTTGCAGTTCGACGCCGGCGCTTTCTTCATTAATCCGGACGAGTCCGGCCTCGATGTCTTGGATGAACGCGAGCATCTTGCCGATATTTTGCGTGAAAATCGAGGCGCTAAGGCCAAACGGTGTGTCATTGGCTAAGGTTAACGCTTCTTCAAACGTGTCCACTTTAATTAAGGCGAGCACCGGCCCGAAAATTTCCTCGCGAGCGATCGTCATGTTCGGGGATACGTTCTCAAACACCGTCGGCTCTATATAAAACCCGTTTCCGAGCTCTCCATCGACCAAGCGGCGGCCGCCGCAAAGCAATGTCGCCCCTTCTTCGATCCCTTTTTCGATATAAGAAAGAATCGTCTCCAACTGCTTCCGGCTGGCGCACGGCCCCATCCAAACGCCGTCCTCGAGTCCATTGCCGATGTTCAGCTGCTTCACTTTTGCCAACAATTTTTCCTTAAATTGATCATAGACGGCGCGCTGGACGAACACGCGGCTTGTCGCCGTGCATTTTTGTCCCGTGGAGCGCAGCCCGCCGCTGATCGTTGCTTCGACGGCGCGATCAAGATCAGCGTCCTCGAGCACGATCACCGGATTCTTTCCGCCCATTTCCAGCTGGTATTTCGCCCCTCGGGCCACCGCTTTTTGGGCGATCGTTTTGCCGACTTCATTGGAGCCGGTGAAGGTGATGCCGTGAATGTGAGGGTGTTCGGCGATCGCATTGCCGATGACCGATCCTTTGCCTGTCACCAAATTCACCACACCGGCCGGCAGCCCCGCCTCGTCAAAGCATTCCACGATTTTCGCTGCCGTGACCGCCGTTTCCTGCGCCGGCTTAAACACCACCGTGTTTCCATAGACGATGGCGGGTGCGATTTTCCAAATCGGAATCGCGACTGGAAAGTTCCACGGCGTGATGACCCCAACCACGCCAAGAGGCACGCGCGTGGTAAACATCAACGCTTCGCTGTCCATGGATGGAATGACCTCGCCGATGGACCGCATCCCCTCCCCAGCATAGTAGCGCAAAATATTGACTCCCCGCTGCACTTCCCCTTTTGCTTCCGGGAGCGTTTTTCCCATTTCTCTTGTCATCGTTTCGGCGATCTCGTCAAGCCGTTTCTCAAGAACGTCAGCCGCGCGGAACAAATACTCTCCGCGTTTCGGGCCGGACAGCTTCCGCCATGCCGCCTGCGCCCTTCGCGCCGCCTCAACCGCAACGTTCACATCCTCGACTCCGGACTCTTGAACGTAGCCGACGATATCATCGATGTTGGCTGGGTTAAGGCTGGCTTCGATTTTTCCAGTGGAGGAATGAATCCATTCGCCATTGATGTAATTCAAGTATGTTTGTTTTTCTGTTCCCATCTTCATAATATCTTCTCCCCCTTTCCATTCACGTGATCGCTGCATACGATCTTGGAAAAAATGTTTGCCCCTGGTCATGATCTGAAAAATACAAGTTCATAACACTACTATAATATAGTTGAAATATTTTGTGAATTATATAAGTTGCAACTTTTTTACATAGCATTGTTCGCTCTTTTTGTCACCGTGCCAGCTTTTCAAGTGATAAAGATAGGACATGGAGATCGGAAATCCTTTATTACAACCTAATATAGATTGAATGCGGCTACAATGAACAAAACACCGAAGCCATTGCATGAAAGCAACAAAAAACCAACCTCCCCTAAACAAGGAGAGGCTGGTTTCCATTTCACCCTGACCACTTTAATCATGGAAATTCGTCCCATCCGTCACTTCTTTGACGATGCCGGCGCGGATGACGAAGTCGCCGAAGTGTTCACCGTCAAGCCGCTCTTTCGCATAGCGGGATAGGAGCATGCGCAGTTCGCGCAAAATTTCCTCCTCGCCGATGTTTTCACGGTACAGTTTGCCTAAGCGCGTGCCGTTGAACGCGGCTCCAAGGTACATGTTGTATTTGCCGACCGCTTTGCCGACGAAGGCGATTTCCGCGAGCACGTGGCGGGCGCAGCCGTTCGGACAGCCCGTCATGCGGATCGTGATTTCTTCGTCGCGCAAACCGTTTTCATCGATAATTTCCTCGATTTTATCGAGCAGTTTCGGCAAGTACCGCTCCGCTTCCGCCATCGCCAAACCGCACGTCGGCAAGGCGACACAGGCGAGCGCGTTGCGGCGCAAGGCGGTGTACCGGCGGCCGTCGGTCAAGCCGTATTTGGCGATGAGCGCCTCGATTTCCGGCTTTTTCTCGCTCGTGACATTGGCGATGATCAAGTTTTGGTTTGGCGTCAACCGGAAATCGCCGGTATGGACTTTCGCGATTTCGCGCAGGCCGGTCATCAGCTTGTAATCGTCGTAGTCTTTGACGCGGCCGCCTTCGACAAAGAGCGTGAAATGCCATGTCCCATTGACGCCTTCGACCCAGCCGTAGCGGTCGCCGCTATGCTCGAAATGGTACGGGCGCGCTTCGCCGAGCCTCCAGCCGAGGCGGCGCTCAATTTCTTCTTTCACCGCTTCCAGCCCAAGCCGATCGATCGTGTATTTGAAGCGGGCGTGTTTGCGCGATGAGCGGTTGCCGTAGTCACGCTGAACGGTCATAATTTTCTCCGCCACTTCCACGACTTGATCCGGCTTGCAGAAGCCGATCACTTTCGCCAGTTGCGGATACGTCGTTTTGTCCCCATGGGTCATCCCCATGCCGCCACCGATGGCGACATTAAACCCGGCAAGCTTGCCGTCCTCGACAATGGCGATGAACCCGATGTCTTGCGAGAACACATCGACGTCGTTCGACGGCGGAACGGCGATGCCGATTTTAAACTTCCGCGGCAAATACGTCGGTCCGTAAATCGGCTCTTCTTCGCCGTCAACCGCCGGCGTCCCCGCCACTTTCTCGTCGTCCAGCCAAATTTCGTAATACGCCCTCGTCCGCGGCAGCAAATGGTCGCTGATCAGCTTCGCCCATTCATACACTTCCGCATGCACTTCCGACTGGTACGGGTTCGGGTTGCACATGACGTTTCGGTTGACGTCGCCACACGCCGCAAGCGTCGTCATCAGCGCATTGTTAATGGCTTGCATCGTTTTTTTCACGTTCCATTTCAAGACGCCGTGCAGTTGGAACGCCTGGCGCGTCGTTAATTTTAACGTGCCGTTCGCGTATTTGCGGGCAAGTTCATCCATGACAAGCCACTGTTCGGGCGTCGCCACCCCGCCCGGCGTGCGCACGCGGATCATAAATTGATAGGCCGGTTCAAGCTTTTGTTTTTGCCGTTCGGTGCGCACGTCGCGGTCGTCTTGCAAGTAGCTGCCGTGAAACTTCATCAGCCGGTTGTCATCATCTGGGATGCCCGCGCTGAGCGGGTCTTCCATCGTTTCGGCAAGCGTGCCGCGCAAGTAACGGCTTTCCTGTTTAATGCGCTCGACATCGCTTGGCGGTCCGTCCGGCGCTTTTAACACGACTTTCGCCATTTCCGATTCCACTCCTTCTTTAGAGATTAATAGACGTCGCGTTGGTACCGTTTTTGCTTTTGCATTTCCGTCAAATACGCTTCCGCCTGTTCGCGGCTCATGCCGCCCTCTTTTTCGATAATCTCGATCAACGTCTGATGAACGTCGCGCGCCATGTGTTGCTTGTCGCCGCAAACGTAGACGACAGCACCTTCCTCAAGCCAACCGAACAGCTCTTTGCTTCGTTCAATCATCCGGTGCTGCACATACACTTTCTTCTCCGTATCGCGAGAGAAGGCGACATCCATTTTGGTCAGCACACCGCTTTTCAACCATGCGAGCCATTCGGTTTGATACAGGAAGTCGGTCATAAAGTGTTGGTCCCCGAAAAAGAGCCACGATTTTCCTTTCGCCCCGATGGCCTCGCGCTCTTGCATAAAGGCGCGGAACGGCGCCACTCCGGTGCCTGGACCGATCATAATGATCGGCGTGTCGGGATCCTTCGGCAACTTAAAGTTCGGGTTCGGCTGCACAAAGACCGGCAACGTATCGCCGATTTGGACGCGTTCGGCGCAGAATGTCGAGCACACCCCTTTGCGCAGGCGGCCGTGCGACTCATAACGGACCGCACCGATCGTCAAGTGCACTTCATCTGGATAGGCCGCTAAGCTGCTCGCGATCGAGTACAGGCGCGGCGGCATTTTCCGCAAGATGGAGATGAGTTGCTGCAAAGTGGCGTCCCATGGGCCGAAATCGCGGAGCGCATCCAACAAATCACGGCCTTTGGCGTATTCTTTCAATTTGGCTTCATTGCCGGGCGCCACAAGCGCTTGGAGCTCACTGTTTTTTGACAGCGTCGCCAGCTTTTGCAACAGCGCTTTCGTCAGCACCGTAATTTCAAAATGTGAGGTGAGCGCTTCACGCAGCGACCGCACTTCCCCATCTTTGTCGATCGTCACCGTTTCTTCCGGGTTCCATTTCATTTCTTGGATGATGAGGTCGACAAGCTCGGGATCATTTTTCGGGAAAATGCCAAGCGCATCGCCCGGTTCGTACTTCAACCCCGATCCCTCGAGCGACAATTCCAAATGGCGCGTTTCCTTGTTCGATCCGCGGCCGTTTAAGTTGATGTTTTCAAGCACCTCGGCCGGGAACGGGTTTTTCCGCGAATAGACGACAGCTGGTTCCATTTTTGGCGCCGTGGCCGCAGCGGACAAAAGCGGCGTGGCCCCAACATGGGCATTCGCTTCTTTGCTTAACTCGCCAAGCACGCCATCAAGCCATTTCGCCGCCGCTTCTTCATAGTCGACATCGCAATCGACGCGCGGATAAAACCGTGTTCCGCCCAGCTCCTCAAGACGTTTGTCGAAATCTTTCCCCGTCTGGCAAAAATGTTCATACGACGTATCGCCGAGCGCCAAGACAGAGAAACGAAGATGGTTGAGCTTTGGCGCCCGTTTGCTGTGGAGAAATTCGTAAAACGATACCGCATTGTCCGGCGGATCGCCTTCCCCATGCGTGCTCACAACAATGAGCAGCGTCTCCACTTTCTTTAATTCGTTCGGCTTAAAATCAAGCATGGACAACACTTTCGCTTCAAACCCACGCTCTTTGAGCGCTTTGCCGGCTTTCTCAGCCAACTTTTGCGCATTGCCGGTTTGCGAGCCGTACAATACCGTCACTTCTTTCGAAACCGGTTTGCTGCTTCCAGCAAACAGCGCCGGCGCTTCGGCATCCAAAACGGCGACCGCCGCCTCGGCAGCAGCCAAATACCCGCTCAGCCAAAGCTTTTGCGACGGCGTCAACGTCGGCAACAAACGATTCAAAAGCTCAATCTGCTCCTGGGTAAACGGACTGTTGGTTACTTGCAGCTGCAACGGTGTCCACCTCACAATATAAAATAAAATGGAACGATTGGCGCCGTTTCGGTCTCAACGACAGGACGAACGCCAAATTCCATTATTCCTATAAGCCAAGTATACTTTAATGAGGGTATCATATTTACACTTTACCGCAAAACAAAACATTAGTAAAATAAATATAAATTATTAAAACTATTAGTATTTCTAATAGTACGGTCATCATGGGGACGGAGGAGAGGCGGACATGTACTATGAAGAGTTAAAAACGTTCATCACCTTAGCTGAAGTAAAAAACTTCACCAAAACTGCGGAAATTCTCCATTTGTCGCAGCCAAGCGTCAGCTTGCACATCAAAAATTTAGAAAAAGAGTTTCAAACGAAACTGTTCATCCGCTCCCCGAAGCGGCTGCGCATGACGCCGACCGGCGAGCTCCTATACGACCGCGCCAAACAAATGGTGGCGCTTTATGAACAAACGAAACAAGACATTTTGGAACACCATCATTCCGTCAAAGGAAAATTGAAAATCGGGGCGAGCTTTACAATTGGAGAGTATATTTTGCCGCCGCTTTTGCCCGATTTCCAAAAACGTTACCCAGAGTTGGAGCTTGAGGTCATGATCGGCAACACAAAAGAAATTGTCGAACTCGTCAAATCATATCAAGTCGACATCGGCTTGATCGAAGGGCAAACGAACGAAAAAGAACTGTCCGTTCATCCGTTCATGCAGGACGAGCTTGTCATCGTCGCCTCCAACCGCCACGAACTGGCGCAAAAAGAGGAGGTCACGATCGCCGAGCTGCAAAACGAAGCATGGGTGGCGCGCGAAGTCGGGTCGGGAACAAGGGAATATTTCAACCATTTCATCCGCTCGAACGGGCTGAAAGTCAAATCGCTCATGATCATCAGCAGCAACCAAGGCATTAAAGAAACGTTGATCAACGGCAACGCCCTGTCCTTGCTGTCGCGCAGCGTCGTCGCCCGCGACATCGAGCACGGCCACCTGTCCATCGTTCGCCTGAACCATCCACCGTTTTACCGAATGTTTTCCTACATCTATGCACCGATTATGGAAAACAAACAAAACGTGCGCATTTTCCTTGAAGCCTTGCAAACCAATTGGACTGGCGTCAGCCAATAACAGAAGGGCGTGGTCATGGATGACCCGCCCTCACACTTCCATCTCCCCATGGCGGATGTGCGGCATTTCAATTTGAATCGTCGCATGGCGAATGTGAAAGCGCGTTTCGACCAAATCAATCGCCCGCTGCAAAACCGCCTGTCCATCGCATCCTTCCTCAATGAGCAAATGGCAGCTTAACGAATCAAGCCCCGAGGTGATCGTCCAAATATGCAAATCGTGGACATCGATCACCCCATCAATGCCCGAGAGCGCCGCCTTCACTTCCGCATGGTCAATCGCCGCCGGCGTTCCTTCCATTAAAATATGCACTGTCTGCTTGACTACGGCAAATGCTCCTTTTAGAATCAAAACCGCCACCGCGATGGAAATGAGCGGATCGGCCGCGTACCAATCGAACAGCCAGATGACAAGCCCTGCCGCCATCGCCCCGACCGAGCCTAACGCATCGCCGATCACGTGCAAATACGCACTGCGGACATTGACGTTCTCTTTGACATCCCCTTTGCGCATTAACACCCAAGCGCTTGCCAAATTAGCCAGCAACCCTATGACAGCAATGGCCATCATCGGCCCGCTCGCGACAGCAGGTGGATTCACAAACCTCGCGACCGCTTCCCAAATAATCCAAGCGGCAATCCCCACCAACGCAACCCCGTTTACGAGCGCCGCTAAAATCTCGAACCGGTAAAATCCATATGTCCTCTTCGGCGACGCAGGCCTCGCCGCAAACCACACCGCCAACAGACTTAACAAAAGCGAAGCAGCATCGCTCAGCATATGCCCCGAATCCGAAAGAAGAGCAAGGCTGTTCGTCACAAGCCCGCCGACAAACTCCAGAACCATAATCCCAACGGTAATGACAAGAGCGGCCGCCAACCCTTTTTGGCTCCCCTCTCTGCCCAAGCCATGATGATGCCCGTGATGGTGGCCGCAATGGCCGTGTTCATGATGATGCATCGTTCTTCTCTCCCTTTTATGGATGTTGAGCGTGATCAATCGCCTGCCTCAGCAGCGAAATGACATGATCGTCATCGCACGAATACACCAGTGATTTCCCTTCACGGCGATATTTGACAAGCCGCAGCGCCCGAAGCAGCGCCAGTTGATGGGAAACGGCCGACTGCGACATGCCGAGCACTTCCGCAATATGGCCTACATGGCATTCTTCCTGCGACAACAAATACAACATCTTCATCCGCGTCGGATCCGCCAACGCTTTAAAGATTTTCGACACTTCCTCCACGACGCTTTCATCTAAAAACAAATGATCTTCTGCCTTCATCATCGTTCCCTCTCATTTTAACATATGAGCATTTGTTCATATATGTGAATCATAACCCTCTTTTTTTCCTCTGTCAATCCTCTTTCAAGCTGCCCAGCTCCATGAACATCCGTCATGCACGAGCAAAGAAAAAAGCAAAGGGCGGAGCACCCTCTGCTTTTGTTCTTACGATCTCACCCGCACCGCCGTCCCTGTCGCAATGCACATCATCATGCCATCGCGCAGCGTTTCAAAATCAAGATCCACCCCGATGACGGCGTTAGCGCCAAGATGCTTCGCCTTATTGACCATCTCCTTGATCGCCATCTCCCGCCCTTCGGCCAGCTTGCTTTCATACGTTCCGCTCCGCCCGCCGATGATGTCAGTGATGCTGGCGAGAAAATCGCGGACGACATTGGCGCCCAAAATGACTTCTCCCGCTACGATGCCCAAATACTCTTCAATTTGTTTTCCTTCAATGGTATTGGTGGTCGTGACAATCACAGCTATGTCCCCCTCGTGGCTCATAATAGATTGGAAGTACCCCATTCCATTATACTACATTGCCTCTATGACGTCGCCGGTCCACTTCCCCCTCTTAGCTAACGCTTGAAGGTTGCAACGCCATCGCACCTGGGCGCACCTGGGGGTCAGTACGAACAAACATTCAGCGCCACGATTACGGCGTCAACTCCATTCGAAATAGCCATGGCAGACGCCGCCCTCAACCCTCGCACAGGGGATCCGGAGGAAATCCCCAACATCGCCCTGTTTTTAGCTTCCGATGACGCCAGTTTTCTAAACGGCGCTGTGATCGTCGCCGATGCCGGATGGACGGCGTATTGACGCGCCGCCCCCTTCCGCTTTTCCGGTTAGGGGAGAGAGGCACCTTTTGAAGACGAAATCGAAAAGAAAAAGCCGCCCCAACACGTTTCGTTCCCCTTCGGGACCGGCTTTTTTCCTTTTGTCAGCCGCGAACCATTTGGTACACATGCATTACCAAAGCAACGACCGCCGCCACTCCAACAAACGACACCAAATACAAAATCGGCGACCCCGTGTGGCCAAACACCACTTCATTTTGCAGCATGGCCGCTTTCTCCCAAGCATTCTCCACATCGGGCTTGTAAAGCTTCGTTTTCCAATACCCTATGCCGATGGTTGATGCCAAATACACGACATGAACGATGATCGAAATGACGAAAGCGTGAATAACGGTTTTCATGAACATCCCCTTCTCACCTTTCGGAAATATGGACGGTCCTCCATTGGAGGCGTCGGCGCAAATGTCCATCCATTGCATCCGCATTCCGATACGATCTTCTATCATTTTATCATACAAGTTGCGCAAAACCATCCCCTGCATATTTCCGAATCGTTCCTTTTGATCAAACGTTCAATCCCTTCAAAAGAGGGGATATTCACAGACACTGGATTGAAGTAAGCTTAACGATAGCATCGTTTTTCTCCATCCCATCAAGCACATGATGTGTGTGAAACGCCAATAAAAATGAATGATCATTCATTTTGTTATGGTATAATGGTAACAACATCCTCACACCAATAAGGAGGCCCGTTCGCCATGCTGCTCGATAAAGTGATCAAAAAGCGGTTTGAAACGGAGACCGTGCAAAACGTGCGCATCGCCAAAGGAACGGCGATGTTTCAAGGCGTCCGTCTTACCGTCCGCTGCTTTGTCATCGATGGGGTGCTGATTGACACCGGCGCAAAATCGATGGAAAACGAATTTACTTCGTTTTTCCAACAACAAGACATCGACCAAGTCGTCATCACCCATTATCACGAAGACCATACCGGCTGCGCAGCGTTTTTGCAGCGAAAGATGGGCCTGCCCATCTACATGCACGAACTGATGATCCATTATTGCCAGCAAAAGGCGGACTATCCGCTATACCGAAAAGTGTTTTGGGGCAAGCGCGATCCATTCACCGCCAAGCCGATCGGCACGACGTTTTCCTCGCGAAGCGCAACGTGGGACGTCATCCCGACGCCAGGTCATTCCATCGATCATGTGGCGTTTTTGAACCGCGAAACGGGGCAATTGTTCAGCGGCGACTTGTACTGTCAGGAGAAAACGAAAGTCATCTTGCGCGAGGAAAACATCCCGGCGATCATCGCCTCCTTGCAACGCACGTTGACATACGATTTCGGCGACGTCTTCTGCGCCCATGCCGGCTATCTCCCAAACGGGCGCGAGGCCTTGCAGCGAAAACTCGATTACTTGCTTGAACTTCAAGGCAACATCATCGATTTATACGAAAAAGGCATGCCGCCGAAACAAATTCAAGAAACGCTTTTCCCGAAAAAATATCCGATCGTCTTTTTTTCGGCGAAGGAGTGGGACTCCCTTCACATTGTCCGGTCGGTCATTCAAGAATATCAAGCGAAACGGGCAAGCTGAAGCGGACGCTTCCCGGAAATGGCCATAGACCATTAGGGCAAGCCCATATTCCGTTTTCTTCCATTTCAAATGAAAAATTACTATCTTCGCCAGCAACGGGACAAATTAAGAAAAAACGAAAGGATGGGTCCCGTCGATGAACGAAACACCGCGCGTCAAGCTGCACGGGTTCAACAACTTGACGAAATCGCTCAGCTTCAATATGTACGATATTTGCTATACGAAAACGGCGAAGGAGCGGGAGGCGTATATCGAATACATTGACGACGTGTACAATGCCGAACGGCTGACGAATATTTTAAAACGTGTCGCCGACATGATCGGCGCCCATGTGTTAAACATCGCCAAACAAGATTACGTTCCGCAGGGCGCGAGCGTGGCGATGCTCGTTTCCGAGGGGCCGGTCGTCGAGGTGCCCGAAGATGACGGCCCTTTGCCGGAGGCGGTGGTGCTTTCCCTTGACAAAAGCCATATCACCGTCCATACATACCCAGAATACCACCCGAATGACGGAATCAGCACGTTCCGCGCCGATATTGATGTCGTCACATGCGGGGAAATTTCGCCGCTCAAAGCGCTCGACTATTTGATTCATTCATTTGACGCCGACATTATGATCATCGACTACCGCGTGCGCGGATTTACGCGCGACATTCACGGATACAAGCTGTTTATCGACCATGACATTACGTCGATTCAAGATTATATCCCGGAGCACATTCGCGAAAAGTACGATATGATCGACGTAAACATTTACCAAGAGAATATTTTTCACACAAAATGCAAGTTGAAACAGTTTGACTTGGACAACTACTTGTTTGGCTATGCAAAAGAGGATTTGAGCGAACAAGAAGCGAATGAAACAACCGCCAAGCTGAGAAGGGAAATGGATGAGATCTTTTACGGAAAAAATATGCCGAACACCGTTTGACGCGGGCGCCTTTTTGACGCCTGCCGGCTTTCGGGCCGGCCCACACCGGTTCCCGATTGGCGCCGTCTATGGTATGCTAGTAGAAAAAAGGAAAAGGTGTTCATGAATGAAGTACATCATCGTCGGAGCCGGCATTTTAGGGGCCTCGACCGCTTACCATTTGGCCAAGGAAGGCGCAAACGTGATCATCATCGACCGCGGCGACAAAGGGCAGGCGACCGGTGCGGCGGCGGGGATTGTCTGCCCTTGGCTGTCGCAGCGCCGCAACCAAAAATGGTACCGATTGGCCAAAAACGGAGCGAAGTTTTACCCCTCCCTCATCGAAGAACTGCAAGCGCTCGGGGAAACGGACACCGGTTATGCGCGCGTCGGGGCGCTTTGCCTGCATACAGACGAACAGAAACTGGAACAAATGGAGGAGCGCGCTCGCAAACGGCGCGAAGACGCGCCGGAAATGGGAGAGATCGTGCGGCTTCATCCCCATGAGGCGAAGGAGCTGTTTCCGCCGCTTGGCGGTGAGCATCATGCCCTATATGTGAGCGGCGCCGCCCGAGTGAACGGCCGGGCGGTGCGGGACGCCCTCACAAACGCGGCCCAAAAGCTTGGCGCCGCCTACATCCGCGGAAACGCCCAGATCCTGTTTGAAGGCTCCCGCGTCATCGGCGTGGAAGTCAATGGAGCGAAATACACGGCCGAAGCGGTCATCGTCACAGCCGGCGCATGGGCTGGCGAACTGCTTGAGCCGCTGGGCGTTCGGTTTGCCGTCACTCCACAAAAAGGACAAATCGTTCATCTCGAATGGTTGGCAGGCGAGACTGGCCGATGGCCGGTCGTCATGCCGCCGAACAATCAGTATATGCTCGCCTTCCCTAGAGGGCGAATCATCATCGGAACGACCCATGAAGATGAAGCGGGGATGGATGTCCGCGCCACCGCCGGCGGCATCCACGAAATACTGGACAAAGCGCTCGCCGTCGCGCCAGGGCTGTCGGCGTGCACCTACGTGGAAACACGGGTCGGGTTTCGCCCGCGCACGCCTGGATTTCTCCCTGTCTTCGGGTCGCTTCCCGGTTTTACCGGACTTTACGCAGCCAACGGCCTTGGCTCTTCCGGGCTCACCGTCGGGCCATATTTAGGCGCAGAGCTTGCCAAGCTTGTGCTCGGCCGCCCGACCGAACTTGATTCGTTCGACTACAACGTCGCCGAGGCCATCATCCCGCTTTCCTGACGCTGCCGCACGGTGCAACACTAGCACTCCCACCCGATGCCCAACTGCCGCGTTCAGCGGCCAGCGCCGGCTGCGGGCTTGCCCCATGCAGGCCCGCAGCCCGTTTAGCTGTTTTGTCCTTCGTATTTTTTCAACTGTTCCGTCAGCTGTTGAAACAACGCCATATCTTTTCGGTCAAGCGCCTGGTCAATTTGCATTTTCAACACCGACAGTTCATGACGTTTCAGCGCCTCATCCAACACTTGCTCGGCCGCCTTCGCCATTTTCTCATGCCGCTCGTGCCGTCTGACATTTTCAAACGCTTGGTGATCAATAAGCCGAAGGTACGAAAAATTCCTTGCCTTTCCTGGAAAATGGAGCGTCAAATAGAGCGTCTCGTTCGGATGCAGCGCCAAATCGCCCATAATCGAGGCAAGGCTCGTGCTTTTTTGACCGCGCCGATAAAAGACGAGCCCTTCCTCTTCCGCCATCGCAGTCGAAATGATCAGCCACCGCGCCTGCTTTTGCTCGGTTTCCGTAAAATGGACGTTCTCAAGCAAATGGGGGTGTTGAAGCAAGTATTGCAGCACAAATCGGGCATCGGGATGCTTCAAACGATGCTGCTGCAAAAACGTTGTTAAGAACTGCCGCTTTTCTGAATAGGACACCCATCTCGTCATAGCCTCACCCCCTTCAACTGCTTCTCCATGGAAGATAACAGCGGCCGCAGCGCAAGATCGTCTCAACAAGCCTCGATGATCCATTGCTATTCCATTCACGTCTTTGTTTTCCAGTATACTTGATTGCGCCCCGCCGTGCATCTGAAAACCACAGGGCAAGGCCCCTTTCATTCCGACACCAAGCGGCAAACGAAATAGAAAAACAGCCGCCCTTCATTTCCAGGCGGCTGCTCCTTCTAAGCAACGGGCTCTCGGCTTTCCTTTCCATTGCTAAGACCTATGGCCTACGCCAACTGCATCGCAAAGTGGCCGTTCAATCCGAGCGCTTCGGCTGTGGATGCTTGCACTTGCCGCAACAGCGCTTCGTTTTTCATCAACGACTCGCCGTAAGACGGAATCATCTCTTTCACTTTCGCCCGCCATTCGTTCATCCGTTCTGGGAAGCACTTCTCCATCACTTCAAGCATGACATGAACCGCCGTCGATGCCCCTGGCGACGCGCCGAGCAACGCCGCGATCGAACCATCAGCCGCATGGACGACTTCCGTGCCAAACTGCAGCGTTCCTTTGCCGCCAGCTTCCGTGTCTTTGATCACTTGCACGCGCTGACCCGCCACGACGATGTCCCACTCGTCGCTTTTTGCCGTCGGGACGAATTCCCGCAGCTCTTGCATGCGCTGTTCTTTCGACAACAGCACTTGCTGGATTAAATAGTTGGTCAAGGACATATTTTTCACGCCCGCCGCCAAGATCGTCAAGACGTTATGCGGCTTGATCGAGGTGAACAAGTCGAGCATCGAGCCGTTTTTCAAAAACTTCGGCGAAAACCCGGCAAATGGCCCAAACAGCAGCATCTTTTGATTGTCGATGAACCGCGTGTCCAAATGCGGCACCGACATCGGCGGCGCGCCGACTTTCGCTTTGCCGTACACTTTCGCATGGTGCTTTTCCACCACTTCCGGATTGTTGCACACCATAAACAACCCGCTCACCGGGAAACCGCCAATCCCCTTTCCTTCGGGAATGCCGGATTTTTGCAACAAATGGAGGCTGCCTCCCCCGGCGCCGATGAAGACGAACTTGGCCGCATGAAGCTCCACCGTGCCCGTGTCCAAATTCCGCACCTTCAACTCCCATAAGCCATCGCTTGTCCGTTTGATATCCTCGACATGATGGCGGTAGCGGATCTCCACGTTCTTCCGTTTCAAATGTTCAAACAGTTGGCGCGTCAACGCCCCGAAGTTCACGTCCGTCCCCGATTCGATGCGGGTCGCCGCGATCGGCTCGTCCACCACCCGCCCTTCCATCATGAGCGGCACCCATTCGGCCAACTTTTTCGGATCATCTGTGAACTCCATCCCTTTAAACAGCGGATTGGCCGCCATCGTTTCATGCCGCTTTTTCAAAAACGCCACATTGTCTTCCCCTTGCACAAAGCTCATATGCGGCAGCGGACGGACGAAATCTTTCGGGTCACGAAGAATACCGCTGTTGACTAAATAAGCCCAAAACTGCAAAGAGACGTAAAACTGCTCATTGATTTTAATCGCTTTGCCGATGTCAATCGACCCATCGGACTTCTCAACGGTATAGTTCAGCTCGCAAAGCGCCGCATGCCCCGTCCCGGCGTTGTTCCACTCGTTGGAGCTTTCCGCTCCTGCCTCTTCCAGTCTTTCAAAGACGACAATGTCCCACTCTGGCGCCAATTCCTTCAAGAGCGTCCCCAACGTCGCGCTCATAATGCCAGCGCCGATTAAAATGACATCCGTTTTTCCTTGTTTGTTGCCCATGTTTACCATCCCTATCCATGAATAGTTGTAAAAGAGCATCGAGCGAGCGCTCGAAATGATTCCACCGATACCCCTTTTGTTTTTGAGGGCGATTACAAAATTTATTATAACACAATTGATTAATAGTATGTCACTATTATCGATTTTAACAAAAATATACTAATATAATTCAATGCACCGTTGCATATTCATGACATCAACACGACCATCCGCAATCGCCCTTCACAATAATTTTACAAAATCGTTGAATATTTCGCCACCATCTCGAGAAAAAACGCAGAGATTTTTCAAGAAGACTGATGAAAAACAAACGAAATCATTTCATAGCAGCAAAAAAGACGGCTCCATGCCGCCAAAGCGTCATATAAGCCATCTACACCCGAAACATTCCAAGGTGACATCCATCGTATTAGGCAATCGTTTTTTCAATTTCTCTAACAAATGGCTCGTGCGAAGTATTCTCTAAAAAATCTTCGAATATTTCATCAAGTTGCAAGTTGAGATCTTCATTGACCTCATTCCCGTCCTCGTCATAAATCTCAAAGTGGCTGTACTTCCATTGATCAAATGTTTCCCTAAGCAAGTCACAGTATGTCACCCAACGCTTTCCATAGTTAGACATATACGTCGGCACCCATTGATCAATGTAAACGTTGTTTAACAACTCATCTAACGGAGAACAATAAAATCGCGAGCCCTTACTTCTCCCCAGCGACCGGACAAGCTCGGCGAACTCTTCCTTCTTCATTTTCCTCACTTTACCGGAATAGTCATAGCTGATCTTGCCGTTGTATGGATTGATGAATGGTTCAGCGGTGTATATCCATTGGTGCGGTATATGCGTTTGAATCACTTCCATGAGCATTCGGGCAATGAGTTGCGGGATATCACGGAAATCCAACTTTTCTCTTCCTCCCTCACAAGAAGATGCGAAACAACACCGTCTTTCATCCCGCAATGGAAACCGTAGGATGAAAGGCGGCCAAATTTCGTAATCAAGCAAGGCGCTTCCGCGGTCACGGTCTTCACAAACGCAGCGGCCCTTCGGCATCCTTAGGCCATGCCGTCCATACGACGATCAATTGGCCGCTTGTCGTCACCAACCTTCTTATTCCCCATGGCCATCCCCTTGTTTTTTATTTCCCTACTCTTCAAGCAATCCCCGAACATCTTCCTCTAGAAGATCCACCAACCGAGCAATGTCTTCCACCGTCATTCCTTTGCGCTCCATGTTACGAATCAGCTGTTTCATTCCTTGTTGAATTCCACGTTCCATCCCTTCTTCCAACCCCTCCTTCCTTCCCTTTTGCTCATAGGAAATGATCAGCCCCAACACGTTCTCTTTTTCTTTCGTTTCCATCGCCTTCACTTCTCTTTGCAGTTGTTGCTCTTCCTCCTCCGACAACTTCACATACGTTTCAAAAAAGCCCAAGAGCAGCCGCTGCCTCGCTTCATCCAGCTCCAATCGCACCAACATGCGCAAAAACTCTTTTTTCAACTCGACTTTCTCACTTTCAGTATACCCCATTTTGCCAAGCAGCGCAGCCGCAATCGGATTGTCATGCCGAATAGAATCCCGCCAATGTTTCTTGCGCAACTCCACCGGGAAAAAGCGGAACTGCAACACCTCGCCAAAGGGAAACTCAATCGAAAACACGGACGGTTCATCACGGAGGGCATCATGGCTGAAGACGGCAATGGGAACAATGCGGATGCGGTATTTTTCAAACAAACGGCTGAAATAGACAAACATGCGCTCCGGAAAGGACGACTGCACGCTGCTTTGATTCTCCACATGAACGATGATCAGTCCATCTTCCCCTTTCAGCTTCGTCTCGACCAACAGATCAACGCGGTATTTTTCTCCTGCGGTCACATCAGTGAACAGTTCTTCGGACAAAAAGGACAAATGGCGGAAATCGATATGCTCGTGCATGTCGGGGAAAAAGAGGAAGAAAAACTCTTCGAAGAACGTCTGGATCAGCTCTTTGAACAATCGGTCATGGTCAATGGCCATCCGATCACCTCACGATGAAGATGTTCACCAACTATCATTCGTGAGCACGAGGCGAAAATCCTGCATGTACGATATAAAAAATGGAGAGCCAGGAAAAAAGCTCTCCGTTTTGTGCTTGCTCCCCGTCATACAAACGGCAGCGAACGCGAGTGAAAAACACTCAGTTGAAAAAGGCTGCTTCAAAAAGTTATGTCATCATCACCTTTTGAGACCGCCCTTCAGTAAGTACATCGCCACGACCAGCGTTTGCTTTTACTTTCTTAGAACGGCCGGCGGGTATTTCAGCTCAGGATGCAACGTTTCAAACACATCAGCAACATTTAATATCGTTCCTTCCCCAAAGGCTGGGCCGATGATTTGCATCCCTACAGGAAGTCCTTGAACAAAACCACATGGCACCGTTACAACAGGCAAGCCCGTCAAGTTAAACGGTCCTGTAAAACGGATGATATGGTCAAGAAAGTTTACTTCCTCTCCATTGATCCATACCGTATCCTGCCCGATTTTGGGAGGGAGAAACGGAATGGTTGGGGTGATCAAAACATCTACCTTATTGAATATTTCCATGAACTCGTGATCCAATTTCAAACGAATTTGTTGCGCTTCCAAGTAGTCTACAGCGGAAGGGAGTTCTCCAAGCTTTAAAAGGAAACGGACATCATCGCCAAAATCTTCTTCCCTTTCTACTAAATGATTGTGATGAATAGCGCTGGCTTCTGAAAGAATCGTGATCATTTCCGCATACTGCGCATATTGCAATGTTGGAATTCGCACGGTTTCTACAACAGCACCTTCGCGTTCCAAAGAAGCAATCGCCTGTTTAACCGCTCTTTCGACTCCTTCATCCACATGATCAAAGAAGTACGGTTCTATGCCAATTTTTACACCTTTAACAGACTCCATGAATTGTGTGGAATAACTCGTTGCAGGGGCATCGGTGGAAGTAGGATCTTTTGGGTCGTATCCTGCCATGGCTTCTAAAATATAGGCAGCGTCCCTCGCCGTTTTCGCCATCGGACCGATATGGTCCAACGACCATGCAAGCGGGAAACAACCATATTTGCTTACTAGTCCATAGGTGGGCTTTAAACCGACAATGCCGCAAAACGAAGAAGGAATTCGAATCGAACCACCGGTATCTGTTCCTAGGGAAGCAATCGTCATATGCGCCGCCGTTGCGACCCCCGATCCTCCGCTTGAGCCTCCGGGAATGCGTTCAGGATCCCAAGGATTTCGGGCAGGTCCGAAATGAGGATTATTGTTCGTTGCTCCCCAAGCATACTCATGCAAGTTTGTTTTTCCAGGAAACACTGCTCCCGCTTCCGTCAACTTCTCGATTACTGTCGCACTGTAAGTTGGCCGGAAGTTTCGGTGAATTTTTGACCCCATCGTTGTTGTTTCATTAGCTACGTAAAGAATATCTTTGATTGCTATAGGGATGCCATGTAGCGGGCCGCGGTAATTTCCAGATCGGATTTCCGATTCCGCCAACTCAGCTTGCTTGCGTGCTTTCTCTGCTGTCACCTCTATATAGGCATTCAGCTTATTGTTTAATGTTTCAATTTGTTCGAGTACATCGTCAACGAGTTCAACAGGTGAAACTTCTTTGTTTTTTAGAAGAGGGGAAAGTTCAGAGATTGTTTTCGTATTTAGCCGTTTTTCCACGATACACACCTCCCGGTTGGTGGACGACTCCAATATCTGCCTCATTCAAACCAAGTTTTTCGACTCCCTGTTTTAGTTGCTGAATGGCTTTCCACTGATGCTCAAGCATCATCAATTCCTGTTCTGAACACTTAATCCCTTTTTCTCTTAATTTCTTTTCTATGCTATTGCTCATTTCGTTTCCTCCCTTCTAAAATTATTATACATTACAAGAATTAAATTCCAAAATATTTTGACTTAACAAAATATAATAAATATACACCCGATTATTTTGACAATACTCTACTGAATTTCCTAAAATGTAGTTAGACATCACCCGTCGAAGGTTCGTTGTCAGCGATCCAAGGTTCCTATGTAACCAATCCTAAAATCTAAAAGTAAAGAGGGGAACGCCATGGAAGCGAAACAAACCGTGTTTGTCAATGAGTTCACTAACGGCATCTTAGACCCTCATGGAAACATGCTTGGCCCCGTGCAGGATGGGGGATACATTGTCGCCAATACTACTCCTGGCTGCTGGGGACCGATGATCACTCCTTGCATCCGCGGTGGCCATGAAGTGACAAAGCCCGTTTTTGTCGAAGGCGCTGAAGTAGGAGACGCCATTGCGATTAAGATCAAATCGATTCGCGTCACCTCTATCGCCACATCCTCAGGAAATGATAAACCAATGGAAGGTCGGTTTGTCGGCGATCCGTTCGTTGCTGTCAAATGCCCACAGTGCGGAACGATGTACCCGGAAACGAAAATCGAGGGGATCGGCCCGGAAGCCATTCGGTGCGCGAATTGTGGCGCGGACGTGACTCCATTTGTATTTACGAACGGCTATACGATGACGTTTGATCCAAACCGACAAATCGGCGTGACCGTGCATAAAGAAGCGGCAGAACACATCGCTCGACAAGGACGGTACTACATGGCGACACCCGACAACTCCGTCCAAAACCCGATCGTCACGTTTGCGCCCCATGACTTAGTCGGAACGGTGGCCAGACTCCGCCCGTTCCTCGGACAGCTCGGCACCACCCCGGCGCGTCCGCTACCGGATTCACATAACGCTGGCGACTTTGGCCAATTTCTGATCAACGCCCCACATGAATACGGGATTACGAAAGAACAGCTGGAAGATCGCACGGACGGACATATGGACATTAACCGTGTACGCGAAGGCGCCGTGTTGATCTGCCCTGTGAAAGTGCGGGGCGGAGGTGTTTATCTCGGTGATATGCATGCCATGCAGGGCGACGGGGAAATTGCTGGGCATACGACCGACGTATCTGGCATCGTCACCCTTCAAGTGAAAGTGATCAAAGGGTTGACCATTGACGGACCGATTCTTCTTCCTGTTGCTGAGGACCTCCCCTACTTGGCAAAGCCATTGACAAAAAAAGAAAAAGAGATCGCCCTCGATTTGGCACAATCATGGGGGGTAAACAAATTGGAAGAATCGTTGCCGATTTCCTTTGTCGGGACAGGTGCCAACCTAAATGAGGCAACAGAAAACGGGTTGCAGCGGGCAGCGAAAACGTTAGGCATCTCTGTCCCTGAGGTGATGAACCGTGCCACGATTACCGGCGCCATCGAAATTGGCCGACATCCTGGGGTCATCACCGTGACCTTCTTGTGCCCTGTTCGTTATTTAGACAAGATTAGTTTGACCTCGCTAGTGTACGATCAATATCGCAGCGTTTTGGAGTAAAAACATGTCGATCATCACTAAAGGCTTCATCCTCTCGCACTTGCCAAGCAGGGATGAAGCCTTATGTTTGTCAAGATTCGGGCACATACATTTTCTGCAGCGGAAGCAGCGCTCTCGCATCGCTAGGCATGTTCTCATACCAATGGACAATCAAGTTGACCAGCTCTTCCAAATCAATCAGTTTCACGGAATTATGTTTGGCGACTGCCTCTGCGTGGGACGTAAAACCGCCTGTGGAGACGAACAGGCAATTGGCATCAATCGGGTTGGCTCCGAGAAGCTGCTGGATTTCCGGGGCCGAGGCGGCGCTTTTGCGATGCTTCACTTGCACCTTGATTACAGGTTTTTCAAAGCCAAACGCGTCCTTATAGGCGAGCACATCCACACCGCCGTCAGGGCCTTTCGGACTCACTTGCACATTGTACCCCATTGCTTGAAGCAAGCCCGCCACTAAATCTTGCATTTGCCACGGATCAAGCTTGTCCACTTTGTCTTGGATCATCATCAACGCTTTTCCAACAAGGTCTTCAACGATTTCTTCCGTTTCCCCCTCTTCATGTTGAGGTTTTGAGAATGGTTCACTGTGTAAACGCTGCTCGATTTCATCGCCCCATTCGTCCACTCGAAACACCGTCAGCGTCGAACCTAAACTGTTCTTCGCTCCGTCTGACAGCGAATCCCTTGGAACTGTCGCATTTTCCCATTTTACCCGGATGATGTTCGGATAATAGGGATGCCCGATGGAGGGATCGTAACGATGCTCTTCTGTCACGGTTCCAACAATGTACTCCCTTTTCTCTTTTGAATATGTGATCACTCGATCGCCCTTTTTGATTTCATGGGCAAACCGCCATACTTGATTCACCCAACTCGTTCTCGATTTTGGTTTTGACTCGGCAAACACTTCATCCGCCTTTCGCTGCAGCTGTTCTTTCGACCGAAAGCGCTTCGGATCGCCCAATCTCGCCCAACCGATCGATGCGATGCCCTTTTCCAGCCAAAGCGGAATCAGTTCATTGCGATCGCCCGCGCGGATCATCCACCATTTTGACATCCAGGTTCCTCCAAATCCTTTTGTTCTGGAAGGCCGGTGATTTAGTGAAAAATCGCGGAAAAACGGACTTTTTTCTCAAATAGAGAAGTCTTGCAAAATCAACGCTTCTCTTTCGACCGAAAACAATGGGTTCGGCGAAATCAGTCGTTTTTCACCAGCCTTCTAGACGGTTTTCTTCAATAAAAAATCTTTACCGTTTTTTCTTTCCCCCGTTTCTCCATTTATCCAACTCCGCTAGACGGAATATTACCATCCGAAGAGACATTTCTATTTTGATCCCTACGCACCGCCCTCCTCAGTCTGTCAACTGTTTTAATTTCCCTAATTCCAGTTTATCTGTCACAAACGATGCAACTCATCAAACACCCTATCCTTAATGTTCGTTGATGTAATGGATAATAAGTCAATTTCCTTTGAAATAACTTCTTGAATTTTACCATATTTTTCCGAAGTTTTTTCATCATTTGGAACAGTTCTAAACACTCCATTTTCAAGTTCATGGTCAGTAAAGTTATCACCATCATATAAAGGCCAATAGAAAAACCAATGTTCAGAAACGCTCGGCGGTTTATCCCAATGTTCAAGGGTTGAATATACGTATTTGCATAACGTCATCCGTGGTTCTTCTTCAAATGAGATTTCAACTGCATAGATTGGGTCGTTTTTCAACCCATTCCCCGACTGGCAAGGAGGGGCGGAATCTCTCTGATATAGCTTGATAAAAGATTGAATGAACCAGCCTCGATACTCGCGGTCCGATTTCCAACGCAAAAATTGCGGGGTCACCGGAACAAATCCACATTCGACCGATTGACGGTCCATTTCCGCCAACAGTTTATCGACACTCTCGTACGTTTTTCGCACAACCTCGAAAGCGTTTTTTATGTTTTCCTGTACGCTAACAGAATTCATAATACCCCTCCTTTTCAATACGGTTGGCACTTAAATGAAAAAACTGTTCATCTGTATAAAAATGAAAGTAGGAGCAGTGGTCAACTAAAGGACAAGCAAGGCTTTGAAAGTTTTGAAAACGCGCAAATCCCTTTTTTCTCAATAAAGCAACCAAATCTTTCAGCATTAACCTTTCAAACTCATTCAATGTTTCATTTTTTTGCACGTACACCATTTGATGGAGCACTTCTTGCCACGATAAATACCCAAAATGAACACCGCTTGGCAGTTTTCTGTTTTCCATCACCTTTTTAGCAATCATATTCACTTCTGGTTCCGTTCCTAATAAGAGCAAAAACTTTGGCGTCTGCCCTTTACCCTTTAGTAAATCACTCGCTTCTCGCTCCAATTGATCGTCTGATGATAAAGGACTATGGTATTTCACTTCGATTCCTATGATCAAATGATCCAATTCAAGTAAAACATCGATTTCACTTCTTTCTCCCTTGACCCAAAACTTAACCTTATCCCCTATAAACTCGTCTTTTTGCATCTCCAAACCATTTATGAACACCGTTTGATCAGTTTGAGAAAAAAATACAGCCTTGCTTAAAATCGGCTTAATCCCTTTGTGAAAAGGGAGATAACGCGACGTACCAAATACGTTCGCTGTCAGCTGATCTTCAAGCCGCTCGCTTAAATTCGAACCGTCTGATGATATTTTTCCATGTATTTCAGCTAACAAACTTTCTCCCCCCTGTCTGTGCCCATACATTCGACAAGTGACAGGATCCGCGTGCAACGAAGCTTCTCCTGTCGCACTCTAATTTTTTAATTGCTTCTCATAACACTTCTTCATCACAACAGATAAATCCGGGTTAATCAAGTCTTGCCCGAGACGTTTTCGTTCCTGACACAGCTTTTCTTCGATAGGTGACAACAGACACTAAAACTATTTCTCTCAACTATATACGTCCCCAACATGAACGGCTACATATCGGAACTCGCCATGTTTATCTTGGTTGATAGTAGAATAATGATGCCATTTCAATTGATATCTCCCTTTAATAAAGATCGGCGCATCACGGTTTTCTTTCGTCCCTGCTGATGCACGTTCCTGCCATTTTAACTCCCCGGTGATGATCCGGTTTTCATGAATGCGAAACTCGCAGTCCACCGTATTTGGTCGCATCGGCTCGGTCCAATACAAATGGTCATTCGTTAGCAGCACAACGATCCCGTATACATTCCTTCTCCCCATTGTTATTCGTTCTAACTTTTCCACTTGCGCCAAAAAATCATAACGACCCTGATCCTGAGCACCGTGGTGCTTCAATTCAATCGTTTGCCCGTTTTGCTTTATCGTGACCCGAGCGAGCTTGTTCATTAAACAAATCGCGTATTGGCGCCCACTTTCCGGTTCTTCCACCCACAAATCGATCAGATAATCATGAAAGCGTTTGTTCTCCTCGACGCGGAATTTTTCTTGAAGCTGAAATTTTAATGACTGTTTAAACGCTTCTTTTGAAGCAAAAAATCGATACTTTTGCGATAGGCGTTCCAATTCCTCGTGAATAGAAAACATCATTTTCCTCCTTCCCTTATCTATAGTTGCTGCCCAAACGGCCGTGTTGCAAGTTCAGCCAATCGACTGCGTAAACTTGCATTTCGGATAATTATTGCAACCTTTAAATGTTCCGTATTTCCCTTTCCGAACGATTAGAACACCGCCACATTTTGGACAACGGTTTTGCTGTATATGTTGTTCCGTCTGCTTTTGCTTCGTTCGAATCGTTTGCACGTGCCGCTTTTTCATTTCTTTTTCTTGTGTCTTATCTTTGGCAAGCACTGTTTCTAATTTTTGAGCTAAACGTTCCTTTGTTTCCCTATCGATCACTTTTGTTTGATGTTGCTCGAGCACTTGTTTCAATTGTTTCGGATAAACCACATAAGCATGGGCAAAATGAGCATTTGATTTAAACTTTGCCCGCGTCAAAAACACGACAACCGAGTGAATCGGAATATGCGCAAACTCCTCCCCAAGCCAGCCTCTTAACGCCTTGATATGCCCTTTGTTCTGCAAAATAGGATTAAGAAATTTTTCTTTTCGTTTATAAATGACTTGCGTCCAATATTTTGACGTTTCATCTCCGAAAATCCAGCCGCTGTAATTTTTCGTTTCGATGACAAACAGTCCTTGATCGGAAAGGATAACATGATCAATTTGCGAAGTTGAACCGTCTTGTTTTGGAATATACAGGTTATGAAAAGCTTTGTATTTTCCGGATGATGTTGCTTCTATATTTTTAATTGCTTTACGGACTTTATATTCTCCATACGATCCAATCCATTCCGCTTCTTTTGACTTGATCCATCTTGCCAATAAGGCAAGCAAACATAAAAGAAGCAGTGTATAGAAAAGATTCACGTTCGTCTGCCCCCCTCCCTTTTCACATCCCCCATACCACTTTACAGATTACCTAGGCGATTTCGTTCAATTTTGATAGTGTTATCTTTCCCGTCCAACATATCAGCACGCTTGCTGCCGTAAATGCGAAGCCACGGGGAACCTTTGACCGCCTTCACCGACAGCCGCGCTGTTCCGCGAATCTGTTCTTTTTCGATATCCACGCATTCGAGAAATTCATCCCAGTAGACGATGGCAATCATTTGGTTGTAATCACTTAACTGCTTCTGGCCGCAAATAAAGGCAAAGATAAATTCTTTTTCTTTGTTGTTTTCCTGATGAATCTTAGTAATTTCTTCGATCTCATTGTCGCTAAACGAAAAGGACCAAGTGAAATCCTTGGAACCTGATGGAGTGGTATTGTACTTCGTATAAATGATATAACTCGCTTTATTCGTCGTGACTTCGTATATTTGCCGGTTATCGTTTTCTTTTTCAAACAGTGCAGGCGCCAGCCCCCCATTAACCAGCGCAGAAAGCAACGCCCCATAATAGTAATCGGCTTTGCAAATCGTTGTCATTGTATTCCCCTCCCTTATTCCTAAATCCAAAAAAGCTCATTTAACTCGATTGTACTAATATTTGCAGAAAAATGCTGTCGAATATTGTCAAATTATTTACAAATTTCCTATACGTAATCAACTAATATGCCGACTGAAAAATCGGGCGATCACAACAAAAAACTACCCCATCATCTTAGGGTAGCTTTCTCCTTTAGCGGGTAACAACAGGTACCAGGCCAATACATATTCGGGAAAAAGCGAAGAATAAAACCATTAAAAAACGCTGTGCCATCTTTTTATTTAAACAAGCGGTCGTGGTCAATCGTTATACATTTCACTCCACATGCAAAATATCGTTTGAAATCTCTTTATTTCCTCCCATAATGTATACGTTCTCGCTCCCGGTTAAATTCTTCATGCAACTTCCCTTGTTCGTATTCCATCAAATAATTTAATGTCTGCTCAATGGTTGCTATTTTCATTGTTATTAATATATCGGAAGAAGTATCCTCGTCATCTAATAATGTTCTCTTGTATCTCTCCAGTTCCAAAAGGCGCTCCATTATTTCTTTAAATCCTCTAATCGTCTTTTCATCCTTATAAATAAAATCACGTTCGAAATCAATATCCTCTAATTCCTGTTTATATTTGTTAATCGTGTTATCACGCATTTGTCTTGCAAAATCAGCTCTTCTTTGAATCGGACCAAAACGAAATTTATTTCTCCATGATAAAAATGTACTTTTAGGCACGCCTAACTCGCTTGCCCCTTCCCAAGGAACAACATCTCTAATCACGCAAAGTTCATACATAATCTCTTTCAACGGCTTACCGTACTTTTTTTCTACGATTTCTTGATAATCTTTATTTGTCATCATTGGAATCACATCCTTATTGTGAGTTTATCGCTAAATGTAAAAACGCTATTTCAGGAGCTAGCAGATGCCAAGCACTGCCCCTTCCTACTCATCTTTTACCCTTTTATGAACTTCTTCTTCCGTTAGGTCAAATATATGTGCAATATCGGCAATGCTCATTCCTTTTGCAATCATTTTTCGCATCATTTCTCGCTCTTTTTGCTTAGCTCCTTCACGTTTTCCTTTTTGTTCATACGAAATCAACAATTCCAACACTTGCTCTTTTTCTTTCGTTTCCATTTGATTCACCTCGTTTCGTAATTGTTGTTCTTCTTCATCCGACAATTTCACATATGTTTCAAAAAAGCCATTAACAGCCTCTGCTTTGCTTCATCCAGCTCTAAACGAACTAACATGCGCAAAAACTGTTTTTTCAATTCGATTCGTTCACTTTCAGTATACCCCATTTTGCTAAGCAGCGCAGCGGTGATCGGGTTGTCAATGCGAATGTAGTTGCGCCAATTTTGTTTGCGTAGTTTGATGGTGAAAAAGCGGAAGTGAAGGATGCTGCCAAACGGAAGTTGAAGCGTAAACGAAGAGGGTTCGTCGCGGATGGCATCATAGCTGAAGACGGCAATCGGAACGATGTTCGTGCGGTATTTTTCAAACAAGCGGCTGAAGTAAATGAACATCCGTTCAGGAAACGACGGCTGCACATAGCTTTGGTTTTCGATATGGACGATGATCAGCCCATCTTCCCCTTTTAATTTCGTTTCGACTAACAGATCGACGCGATACTTTTCCCCTGCCGTTACATCGGTGAACAGTTCTTCAGATAAAAAGGACAAATGCTGAAAATCAATATACTCGTACATTTCGGGGAAAAAGAGAAGAATAAACTCTTCAAAAAACGTTTGGATCAACTCTTTAAACAAGCGGTCATGGTCAACAGCCATCTGATCACCTCACAACCCATGTTCATGTTCAATTCGAGATATATGTCATTAGGATCGTCCTGTCGGGGGAGTTTTCAGGAGAAAAAGCGGTACGAGTTTATTAAAGCGGAAAGAGAGGAGAAAAGCAAAAGCCTGAAATTGAATTTTCTAAATAATAAAACAAAGAGAGTCAGTCTATGACTCTCCTTTTCTGCAAATCAAGTGAATTTTTTGGAGTGTGAAAACAACAGAACATTTGGTTTTACTCACCCTTCATTGTGAGACAATTTAACGGTGTAGCACCCATAACGCACTCTCCGAAAACAAGAGTGGAAAATCAAAAATGTTGCCCTGCGCCAACGCGTCATGGCTGTTCGCTTGGTCATGGAAGGATATCTGGGAAAAGACGTCGCTGCCATGCTCCATCTATGTCGCCAAGGTGTGTTTATTTGTAATTTGAAAAAGGATTCTAAAATAATGTGCTAATTTACATCAATCACTCATGTTTTCTTTTACCCAATTCTTCTTTCAATTCAATAGGCCTTCACCGCAAATGTTAAAAGACTAGTACTCCAGAGAATGACAGACATAGGCTCAAAACTTTATACTTAACCGGCGCAACATGTCAAATGTATCGACATAGGGCACATTGAATGCATGGCAAACATTAGGAATAAAAATTCTGCTTTTGGAATTAGGATGAAATTGTTCATGTGTTACTACAATAAAATTGTATGTCTTTGCAAACGCTATTAACCAACTATCTGCTGCACTAGCAAACTCTCTTTTTGCCGCCTCAAAATATTGCCCCTGCTGAACAGCCCAAGTAATAATTTCCTGATATGTTCTAAGAACTTCAATCTTATCGGTTGGCTCGAACCATTGGGCAAAATAATGATTGGCCCACTCGCTTAATTCATCATTTTTATGAAAGCTATTAATTTCCTGTTTAACACGGTCAATGCTTATGATATTGCCGTTTTCGGCATGTTGAAGCAGGGCATCCCAAAAGGAAGGAGCGATATCAAAAGAATAATACCTTTTATAGGCTTCAATAAAAATGTTCGTATCAATCACAAATTTATGGCTAGAACTCATACATATATCTCCCCGTATCGACATATTCGGCAAACTTAGCAAAAGTGTCACCAGAAAGCCCCGTCAATTGATAGGCTTCACGATAAAGGATCGTTCCTTCCTTTGCCGCGCTTATGACTGCTTCCGCAAAATGACGGCCGATACGCATCGTTTGAGTTGCGTAAAAATTGCCTCCGCTTGTTTTCATTTGTTCCGTTTGTTGTCGAAGCCGCTTCATATAATCTTCATAAAATAAAAAAAACTCCTCTTTTGTCACAAGGTTTAAGTCTAGAGCTCTACGTGCCGCCACAATTTCACTAACCTTAAAATAGCGAGCCGCCTGTTCAAAACGATCTTCCGATTGACCAACCCGTTTCCATATAATAATTAACTCATCTTCAGGAACAAGAAACTCAGCAGCTGCTTTGTTGCATGCGTTTTCAATTTCAGCATCAGCAGGCTGAAGATTTTTTAAATCGAATGCGGCACTCTCCCCGTACCAAATATGAGCAAGTTCGTGGGCCAATGTAAACATTTGCGCAGCTTTTCCGTCTCTTCCATTTATGAATATTAAAGGGGCATAGTCATCAATAAGGACAAAACCACGAAATTCCGCAACATCCAGTTTTCGATGTGTATTATTGCCAACTACTCCATTAATGACTACAATAATGCCGATATCTTCAGTTTTTCTAATAAGATTGCGTAAAGCTTCCTGCCAAGTTGATTGTTTTGATGCCCATCCATCTTCCAAATTTAACGTCCTTCGCATATCTTGTGCAACGAGTTTTGGATCCATTGACAAGTTCGCACGCCCCACATAATTTAAAGGCGGATTGCCTAGCTGAATTAAATAATCTCGCATCCACTGTTGCCGTCTTTCCATCGTTTGAACCGTTTCCAAAAGATTTGGACTCGGGCGGACAGCCCCTTCATCTCTCACCGTGCGATAATGAGGAATTCTCAACTTCTCCTCTGGTGGATTAGGGAGAAAAAAATAACCAAGAGGTACAGCTGTCATTTTTGCAAGCTTTTCTAACTGCTTAAGCGTCGGCTGGCTCTCTTGATTGATCCATTTATCAATATTAGGAAACTGATCCTTCAGCCGATCAAAATTATCCATGCGTTTGATCACCCATTGTAGAACATTGGGTTTAACCTCAACCTTAACCATTGTATTGCCCCTCCTCTTTGACTATAGTATGCCACAAATGCTGGAAAGAAAAAAGAGAGGAGAGAGCATTCAATAAAAAAAGCTGGCCTCAAAAGGTCATTGTACCACCTTTTGGGACAGCCTCCTGTAAATGCATCACTAACGGCTAACCGCCCGCAGCATAAACGCCTCCACATCATTCTCCGGACCGACAAACTCAATATCCGTGCCGATTGCTTCAAAGTGCTTGCGGGCAAACTCGATTTTTGCCGATTCGCCCGGACGCAAATCTCCTTCCCATTCCTGTCCTTTTGTCTCTAGGACGAAGTACAGCTTTTCTTCCCCGTCTTTCTCAATGACAAGCGCCCAGTCAGGATTGTAGGAACCAATCGGCGTGTCTATTTTAAACCAGCTTGGCAGTTTGACATATACTTTTACTTTTTCGTCGTCTTCGAAGCGTTTAGCAAAACGCTCTTCCACATCTGAATCATAGACGACATGGTCAAACAGCGATTTTTCACTCGGAATTGCGTTGTCATTCAAGTAGGCAAGCAGTTCTTCGTTTTGGAATAGTTCCACCGCATAATACGCATCGTCGCCGATTTTATAATATTTCACCCCGTCTTTTAACAGTTGCTTCATTTCGCGCTGGATGATCTTCGTGACTTCTTCGATAAATTTTTGCGGATTGTTTTTGAAATCCTCAAGCCGCTTGCAGCCGGTTAAGATGCGGACAATCGTCTTCCGCGTTAAATTCGTGCGGTTTTGCAGTTCCGTAATCACGTCTGGAAGCGTATGGTGCAAGCTGACGTAATCTTCGACGCTTTCGCTTACCGTTTGCGCCTGTACTCCTGTCACGCGGTCGATTTCCACTTTTCCTTTGCGGCTTAAAATACGTATTTTGTTAATTGGCGCCATGTCTTGAATGCTTTTGATACATTTTTCAATCAATTGTTCGCTGTCGAAATCGACGGAATAGACCGTTTTATATTTGATTTTATCCCATAACTGTCTGAATTCTTCCTGATTGAATACAGACATATTTAATTTCACTTTTTGCTTTTTGGTTGCGTCTTTGATCGGCAATGCTTGCAAATGGCGTTTTATTTCTTTGACGATCGCCGGAAGCCATGTCTGAAACTCCGCGCTTAAGCGCAAATCATAGTTTTCTATCGCTTTCTTTAATTCAGAGGTGACCATGCTATGCTTGTCAATATAACCGTTTTGCTTCAATTCATCATATAATTTTACCGATAAGTCATAGCCCATTTGCACCGGCTCTTCCGTCTTCTCATCGACATAGACGAGTTTAGCAAATATATGTTTTTCAATTTTGCCGAATTTGACTCCTGTTTCTTCTTCGATTTCTTTTTGCAGCGTCGCAACAAACTCTTCGTACGATTCGTTCGCCATGACCGTTAGCGTGTTAATATTATAGTCCTGCACACGCTCCCCGTTTTGGTTGACAGCCAGACGCAATCCGCGTCCGATTTCTTGGCGTCTCGATACGTACGTTCCCGCGGAGTCTTTCAACGTGCAAATTTGAAAGACGTTCGGGTTGTCCCATCCTTCACGGAGCGCGGAATGGGAGAAAATGAAGCGAAGCGGCTCATCGAGGCTGAGCAGCCGTTCTTTGTCTTTCATAATAAGGTTGTACACATCGGTGTCCGCTTCTGTATTTCCTTTTGTATCTTTCAGACGCCCCTTTTTATCTTGTGCGAAATACCCGTTGTGCGCTTTTTCCACGTCCTTATCAATGCCTGGGTCATCCCAGAGCGGGCGGTATTTCGGTTTTTGGATCAAATCCTTATATTCTTCCTCAAACATCACCGCATATTTTCCTTTAATCGGATTGCCATCTTTATCATAATCACGGTAATGAGCGACTTTGTCGATAAAGAAAAGGCTTAACACTTTAATTCCGCGCGGGCGAAGCTGCAGCTCTTTGTTCAAATGCTCTTCAATCGTCTTACGGATTTGATATCGCTTTATCGCATCATCGTCAATATCGCCGATCGCATCACCGACCCGCAGACGATAGCCATTTACTTCAATCGCTTCGTTTCCTTCCGTCCAATCAATCTGCTCGACGATATAGCCACGATACAATTCTCGTTCCCCGGAAATATCGTACAAATCGTCTCCGTATTTCACCGTTTTCGTCGTCCGCTTCACCTTTCCGCGCGATTCGACGTCCAGTTCGATCTTCGCTTTTCTTTCCTTTACCTCGATTAGTTTTATGTACGGCACATTAAAAGACGGTTCAGAACGAACAGACATCACTTCGATTTTTTTGACGAGTTTTTGATTATACGCGTCGACTGCATCGAGGCGATACACCATATTATATTTTTCCACATGCGTCGCCGAGTAGCGCAGGGTGCAAAGCGGATTGAGCGAAGCGATCGCTTCTTTTGATTTCGGCGTCGTATCGACGCTTTGCGGCTCATCGATGATCACGATCGGATTCGTCTGTTGGATAAATTCAATCGGGCGATACCCGTTTAGACGGTCGTTCGGCCGATGAATGACGTTCGCCTTATCCTCCTTTTCCGGGTCTTCGAAGCTTTTGCGAAACGCATCGATATTGATGATCATGATTTGAATCGTTGTCGCCGTCGCAAAATTGCGGACTTGATCAAGCTTCTGCGAATCGTAAATAAAATATTCCGCCGGAGTGCGGTCGTACAGTTCATCGAAATGGTCGCGAGTGATTTGCAGCGACTTGTACACTCCTTCGCGAATCGCCACGGACGGAACGACGATGACAAATTTCGTAAATCCATAATGCTTATGGAGCTCATAAATCGTCCGCAAATAGACGTACGTCTTCCCCGTCCCCGTCTCCATTTCAATCGTAAAATGCATGCCATCGAGCCGCTCGCTGCGCGGCAGGCCGTTTCTCACCTGGATGTCTTGGACGTTTTTTAAAATTTCCTCAGGCGTCAGGTCAAGCCGATTTCCGACGCCCAAGTCCGTTTGAAGCATTCCCGCATCAGGGCCGTACGAAACGGTGAAGTTCGACTGGCTCAGTTCCTGTCCTTTGAAAATATGCACCACCGACTCAATCGCTCGCCGTTGGTAGTCCAAATCCGCGTGAAACTTCAGCTTCATCGGTTATACACTCCTAACATCCGTGATGCCGTGCTTTTTCAACGTTTGCAAGGCATTCGTTTTCACCGCGTCGCTCATAAAGCCGGATTCTTTAAAAATGACTTTCGGCGGCATATGCTCGGATTGATATTTCAACATCTCCTGAACGATATCCAAATCGATGTCATCTTCTAAACATACTAACACGGAACCATAGGCAACGTTATAAATCGTTTTGCCGTTATAATCAATTTCTTCAATCGGTGTGGTGAGCGGCAGGCCGATTTTCAGTAAAATCTCATACAACAAATCTTCTTTCGTGCGGTCTTCTTTAATGTTATCCTGCAAATCGAAAAGGGTTTGCTCCAAGTTATCGAAATCAGGATCCCATGTTTTCACGTTCGAAGAATCGAGCTTAAACACTTTAAAACCGATATCTAAATCCGTTTTTCCCGTTTCCTGAACGATTTTGTCACCCGCGCGGCGGATACGTTCTTTTCCGATTTCGCAAATGTTTTTATACCCCGCTTTATACGCCTCCGATTTTTCATCCGTTTTCTCAGGCAGCTGCACCATAATAAATTTGCGATTGCCACCGTCTTCTGCATTTAACTGCATTACGGCATGGGCGGTGGTGGCAGAGCCTGAAAAGAAATCAAGAATAATATCATCACCAGAACTAATCGCTCTAATAAAAATCTCTATTATTTCTTTGGGTTTTACGGTATCAAATCCATGATAATTACCTATTAATGTGTTTAATTCCGTTTTGCCTGACTCCGAACTTCCTGTTATTTCAGGATCCATAAAAGTGTAGAAAGGATCATTTTCTGGTTCTTCTTCATGTTCATAGTATTTTCTGAACGGAATACCGTTTTTAAATTCTATATATCCATTATTGAATAAATCTTTAATAAAATCTTCTCCTCCCTGCCATCTCTGATCTGGTGGAGGAGTGTATCCACCAACCTCGAATCTCATTGTACTTCTCTGATTAGTTCCTCTATTAGATTTTAATATAGTTGTTAACCTATATTTTCCTTTTTGGTCCTCATATGGATACGAACGTGTTTCTCCAGAATATAAAGGATTAAAACTTACATTATTAGAGTTTTTTGCATACATTAAAACATATTCGGCGCACCTCTGTGGTTTGAATTTTGAATCACCTACATTAATTGGTTTTCTTCTAGATTTCCAAACAAATGTCGCTAAATGATTTTCTTCTCCAAATATTTCATTCATAACCATTAATAGATTAGCTAGCTCTTTATCATTAATGCTTACTAAAATTAGTCCATCTTCCTTTAACAAATTCCTTGCCAACTTCAATCTTGGATATATCATATTCAACCAATCTGTATGAAATCTCCCATTTGTTTCCGTATTTGCTTTTGTCGTCTGCTGCGTGATTTCTTTGTAATTCTTAATATTGTCATGGAAGTCATCTTTATACACAAAGTCCTTCCCCGTATTATACGGCGGGTCGATATAGATCATTTTAATCTTGCCGAAATACGATTTTTGCAACAGCTTTAATACTTCGAGGTTGTCGCCTTCAATATAAAGGTTTTCGGTCGTATCCCAGTTTTTGCTGGAGGCTTTGTCCGGTCTCAGCGTGCCGGTGGATGGCGTTTGCGCGAGTTTCATCGCCTGTGTTTTGCCGTGCCAGGTGAATTCATATTTTTCATTGCGTGTTTCGATCTCTTCGCCAAGAATCAGTTTTAGTTTTTCAAAATCAATTTTTCCTTCGGTGACCACTTCCGGAAATAATTGCTTTAACGCCTCGATGTTCGTTTTTACAATGTCCATCGATTTTCCATCTAGTTTTTCCATCGTGCTTCCCCTTTCATCGCAATTGTTGTTTCCACTGCTCGATTTGCGTCGTTAATTGCTGAATTTTCATGTTGTACTCTACTTTCCGGTTAAACTGCGTTTCTTTTTTAATTTTGTTTTTCCATTTCGCAATTTCCGCTTCCGCTTGTTCAATTTGCGCAATCAGTTGACGCGATTCTATATCGGTAGCGATGTAAAAAGCACCGATCGCTTTCGCATGCTGAAACGCCTGTACCGCGATATGAATGTCTTGATAAAACCGGAAGAAGTGAGAAAAAGATAACGCTGTTATGTGAACCGCATCGATAAATTGCCGAACCGTTTCATCGTCACTGTCGGATGAAAACCACGGAGTATACGCAAATTCCTCCAAAACAACTTGCGTTTTATCGATTTTGTTTAATCGCTTTAAACACGTACCAACCTGAACATTTCCTTCTTTTTCAAACACGATGACGACAGGGTTTGGCAACGCTCCTTGAATAATCTCTCCAATGACAGGAAGGTGGGCATCTTTCGTTTCCTGTCTTAATCGAATCGTGATAAACATAACACCTTCATAATGATAATCATCACTAATAAATGGCTGGATATTAATCACACTTGGAGTTAATAAATACGTTAGCTCGATCCGATCGACGTATTTCGTAATATAGTCTTTTTCCTTTTTCGTTAAATCAGCGAAATCGTAAAACATTTTTTTATCCAACTTCTTATGTAAAGGGCGGACTTTATCGTCCAGCCCTATTCTAGCATAAAATGTGAATCCAGCCACCGCTCTCACCCTTGAATGATAAGATAAGAGATAATTTCAAAGTCTTGCAAACTCGTATTCGCGTTCGTCACTAAGCTGTCCAAGTTTCCGAGGCTAAATATGTTCAGCGTTATTTGCTGATCGATTTTGCCAACGATATCTTCTACCGCTTTCTCCAGCAGCGCCTTATATTGCCCCATGTCTTTTCCGTTTTTCGTCTCTTGGTAAAACGCTTCGTATAAATCCCGCTCCACTTCTTTTTTTCCGTTGCATAGCGAACGGTATAAATCCAAAATTTTCTTTACGTGGACATGGTTATACAACACCGTGCCGTCTTCCCGTACGTATACCAAGTAATATGGATGGAGCGCGTTTTGTTCGTTCGATGATGTGACGCGATCGGTTTGTTTTAGACAGAAAATAACCCCAGGCTTAATTTCGTCTTTTAGTTTTTCATTTTTGTTCACGGTAATGCTAAAAAGCCCTAGCGGCGCTTTTTCCACCGCTTCTTTATGTTCCTTCATAAAATTTAATAAATCCATGCGGAAGTCGTCTAACGTAAAATCGGTTAAAGAAATATTTCCGGAAATGTCCTCTAAATCAATGACTTCGTTTTGCAGTTTTTCGAGTTGTTTGCGGCGGTATTCCAAATCTTTCATTTCATTGCTGTTGTCGGCGATGACGTTTTCTTCTCCGGTGGAAGAAATATCGAGAATCGTCATTCGGTCTTTTACCCTGTTGACGAGATTAATATATTCATCGAGTTCCAGCGACGGCCAAAAGTTGACCAACTGAATCCGTTCGTTTTTGCTGCCAATCCGGTCGATACGGCCAAAACGCTGAATAATGCGAACCGGATTCCAATGGATATCATAGTTGACAAGGTAGTCGCAGTCTTGCAAGTTTTGCCCTTCGGAAATACAGTCAGTAGCAATTAGTATGTCAATTTCCTCTTTCATCTCGGGCATTACTTTTGCCCGCTCTTTCGAAATAGGTGAAAAGTTCATTAAGACATTATTGAAGTCGACTTTTTTCATTTTTAATGTAGTTTTTGGATGATCCGAGCCAGTTACTACGGCAGAGTGCAAGCCAAATTGACGATAAATCCATTCATGCAAGTTTTCATACAAGTATTTTGCCGTATCCGCAAACGCAGTAAAAATGAGCAATTTCTTGTTTTGGCCGTTAATCGGATTCTCGATTTTGTTTTGAATGACTTTTTTCAATGCCAATAATTTTTTATCGCGATCTGGCGTTATCCTTCTCGCTTGCGCAAGCAACTTCGCTAAAATCTCGCGGTCATATAATAAATCTTGCTTCCATCGGATTAGATCCATATCTTTGATGAAAATTTTCACTTTCGAGCCGATTAACGCGTCTTCTAAGTCAGGATCTTCCATATCTATATCATTAATATCTCCGATCGTTTCGTTTTTCGGATCATATTGATCTATTTTTTGAATGTGCGAATCGATCTGATGAATAATGTTTTCCAATGTTAAAGAAAAGGAATGAATGCTGCTTTCCAATCGTTTCAACAAGTTAGATTTCATTAAATAGACAAGATTATTTTCCCGGTCGGTTTGTTTAAAAATTCTTCCGTTTGCTACTTTCGTATCGTACTTTTCGCTATAAACTGCTTTTTTATGAGGCAAGATGTATTGCATCGGCGAATAAACCGCCAACCGCAACCGCAATATTTCATTATTAATCTTCTCCAGCGGCGGAAATTCATCTTTAGCGTCAATCGTTTCTTTAATATTGATTGGCTTCAGGCGGGTCGGAAACGAGCCGATCGCGTTCACATTGTAATATTTTTCAATATGGCGGCGCGAACGGGCGATTGTTAATGAGTCAAGCAAGGTGAAATAATCCCAGTTTAGCATATCTAACAACCGCTCAGTGGTCCGCTCTTCTTCAGGAAGATTGCTCCATTTTTTGAACTGCGACTGCGCGCGGCGGATCGTTTGGCTGATGCTTTTGATGTTCGCCGTTTCCGCTAGCGCTTTGTCATTTCCTTCCGTAATGAAAGCTATCTGGTTTTTTAAGTCATCGAGCTTGTTATTGACAGGGGTGGCAGAAAGCATTAACACTTTCGTTTTCACTCCCGCTTTAATAATGTCGTTCATCAAGCGGGAATATCTCGTCACCCGATCGTTGCGCGGATCATTATTGCGAAAGTTGTGTGATTCATCGATGACGACTAGGTCATAATTTCCCCAGTTCACATGCTCCAAATTAATATCGCCGCTATATCCGCGCTCGCGCGATAAATCGGTATGGTTGAGCAAGTCATAGGAAAAGCGGTCTTCCGCCAAAATGTTGCGCTTATCGTTTAAACGGTAAATAGCCCAGTTTTCCCTCAATTTTTTTGGTGCCAGCACGAGAACGCGATGATTGCGCAGTTCGTAATATTTAATGACCGCTAACGCCTCAAACGTTTTTCCGAGCCCGACGCTGTCGGCGATAATGCATCCTCCATACGTTTCGATTTTATTGATGGCGCCAATTACCCCATCGCGCTGAAAATCGTAAAGTTTGTTCCAAATGACCGTATTTTCAAATCCCGTTCTTGTTTGTAGCGATTCGTAGTTTTTCGCATCTTGCAAGAAGCCTTTAAATAGATTGTAGAGCGTCACGAAGTAAATGAACTCTGGCGAATTTTCTTTATACATCACTTCTAAACGCCGCAACATTTCCTCTTTCACATCTTGCAGCGCCTGTTCATCTTGCCAAATCGACTCAAACTGGCGAAGCAACTGGGCGCTGGAATCTCGATCATCCATCATATGAGCAAAATAAAAATGGGGGGAGCTGCTGTAGCCGAGCCCTGGACTGGAAAACGGCGCACCGCCGATCAAGCCGATTTGTGACCCGTCCTCATTTCGCACATGATATATGCTGCCTTGAATGCGCTGATTGACGACCGATTTCACCCTTGCTTTCTGTTTCAGCCATTTCGCCAGTTCCCTTGCTATGTATGCTTGGTTAAGTTCGATTTTGTATTTTCGTTCTTCTTCTACTCCATACAGCGCCGCTTCGTTTTTCTTCATCCATTCATTGAATGAACGATCACCGCGCACAAAGGCAGGCTCTGTGAAAATAAAACGGAATTCATCGATTTGCGCCAGTTCTTTTTTCAACTCTGCAAACGCATATAACGTAAAATGCGCCGCCGCAATCGATAGTTTGCTGCCTTTTGTGATATGCGCTTTCAACGCATCGCCGACTAGGCCGTTTTGTCTGTTGTCAATCATCCCTTTTGTCTTCATGCACGAATGGCTCCTTGTTTCTTTTCTTTATGGTTTTATTTTACGAAAACAACTGGTAGGATGTTGTTGAAATTTGTCGAAACTATAGATTGATTATCATAGACACAGCTTAAGAACGAGGGCTCTGTTTCGGTCTAGGAACGAATTGATCGAACTCGACGTCAAGGCGCAAGACATCCAGCCTCTCCATCAACGATGGGCGCAAAAAATCCTCCCGATTTTCGTCGGGAGGGTGCAAAAAGTGAGTGATTAAGCTTTTCCGGCTCTTCACCACAAGTTGTACTTGATCATTTACGGCAAGATAGGTGCGCATTGGGAAAATAGAGGATACAAAAAATGCGAATTTTCCCGTATGGTAAAGGAGACCGAGCCAAATCATCGGAGGAAAATTCACATGTACTCTCAGTTGATCAAAGAACTCATCGATTTCCCTATTATGCGCTAAACCCGAACATTCAGGTTATGATCCTGTCTGCTTGTACCATCAATGATAAAAGGAGTATTCAATGCCTGCGAAATTTTAAAAAGCGTCTCTACCCTAGGACTTGTAAGCCCCGATTCAATTCTCCCAATCGTGGATTTTGGAACTCCAATGCGATCTGCCAGTTCCTGTTGAGACATATTCAGCTGCTTTCGTCTTGTTTTAATCTGTGCAGCTATCGTTCCTTCCAATCGAAGTTTTTGAACATGTTGCTCGCCTCGAATGGCTGCATATTTCTTAAAAAAATCACTCATTGTTTTTCCCTCCCAGTCCATTAATAAAGGCAAGGGTCGAAAGCGCAATAACGTTCATATGCTGATTCAGCCGGCACAATATCCTCTCGTCTTATCGCTCCGTTATACTGCTTGTCAAAATAATGAAGCAATATGACTTTTGAAAAATTGTGAATCGCAAATATAATTCTGTGATTTCCAGTTCTTCCACCTCTTATACCCCATCTGTAAAAATGATCATAACGAGTATTCATGCGAAGATGTTTCAACGACGGAGGGATGATATCATCCGGAAAGCCGTTGTTCTCCGGATCAGACGGATATGGATTACGTTGAATAATCGTAAGTTGCCTTGCATATACATCAGCAACATGACACCATATCCCCGGACGACCTTTTTGTCTAAGTTCTTGCTCGGCTTTACTCAGTAGATGATTTTCAAATTCCTTTACATTTCCTGTGTATATTACCTCAAACAATATCCTCTACCCTTTACCAATCATTATACACAATGATAGCATTTATGCTACTGACATGCAATCATTTATACATGCCAAAATGGATTGAAACAGACATGGATCATCAGACCCAGCCTTGTCTCTCGATCATACCCACATGGCCATGCATCCTTCCCTCCCCCATCATCCCCACCACTTCGCGAAACACGGCCGATGGCTGCTTGCGGAGCAGTTCGGCGGGGATCGTTTTGTGCTTCGTGCCGTTCGTGATCATGAGCAGGCCGTCTCCTAGGCGGATGGACACGTTTTTGATGCGGTACGCGGTGATCTTGGACGCCTGATCCAAGTAGCGGGCGTCAAGGTCGAAGCGGATGCGGTCGGACAGCCGCCGCAGGATGCGCCAAAGGGCGATTTCCTCGCTTGATTTCATGAACAGTTCCGGCAGTTCTTTCGCCTGTTTGAGCATGTTGAACGTCGTCATCGCATAGACGGCGATGCCGTAGCCGACGGGACGGATGACGTTTTGGAGAAAGTTCCAGCTTTCGACTTCGAAGCGAACGTATTCCTCATCGCTTCGTTTCGGCAGCTCGGTGATGGCCGATCGTTTGACGATGTTCACAGCGGCGATTTTGCCAAAGCACGTGACCCCGTTTTGCGGGGCGGCTCCCCGCTTCGGGTAAAGGGCGATGTAGCGCGCCGTTTGCCAACCTTTTTTCAGCTGCTTGACCGGGATATGGTAGAAGCGGTGTTTCCGGTAGGCTTCGTAATGCCGCGCGCTTGGCACCATGCCGACGAGCACATGCTCATCGAACCCCGACCGCCATTCTTCGATGATCCCTTGCGGCAGGATGCCTTCGTTTTGCAGTTCTTCGGGATTCTTTTCAATCAGCCGCTCGATGAACTGCTCGACCAGGCGGGTGGCGTTCGGCAAAAACGGCAGGCCGCCGATGTTGACGTCGTTGATGCTTTTGTACAGCGGGTGCGCTTGGTAGCTGTCTTCGTCATGCCACGGGAACAGCACGTAGGCGCCAAAGGCGGTGCGCTCGTATGGGCCGCCGCGGCGGGCGACAAGCGAATCGCGGTAGCGGTGCATCGTGTTGATGTCGTCTTCCATCGGGCCCGGCATTCCGTACCGTTTTTCGTATGAGCTGCCCGAAACGGCGAAGTCCAGGCGGTATTTGGCGTCGAAAATGTAGTTGAATGTATAGTCTTTTCCCTTCTTTTCAATCGCCAGAACCGTGTCGGGCATTTGCGGGACGGTTGGCAGCCTTCCTTCGTACGGCTGATAGGTCAGCGTGATTCGCTCTCCGGTGTACGGATGTTCGTACACCCGCTTGGCGGAGCGGTTTTTTTCGAGATTGACGAACAGCCCTAAGCGGTTCACTTGGATGACATTTTGGCTGATGAGTTTGTATTTTTTCCCGAGGAGCTGCCCGAGCTTCAAAAACGTCCAATACTCGTACAACGTGGCGACGTCTTTTACGGACATTCGGTACAGCTTCCCTTGCAAGGCGAGGCCGCGGGTGATGATGAGAAACAGCTGATAGGCGTCGCGGTACCCGGGCGCCATTTGCAGGACGAGGCTCATGACGGAGCGGTCAAGCCGCCCGATCGGCCGCCAAAAAGAGTGACGAAGCCGAGTTTCGAGCGCGCGGATCATCGATTGGATGCGCTCAAGCAAACCCGGATCCGGTTCCGTTTCGTATCGCTTTTGCTTCCCTTGCACGTGTTCGAACAAATCGCGCAGCTTCTCGACAAGGCGCGTCATCATCCATTTGACGAACCGGTTTTCGAGCGTGTCGTACGTCAGTTCTTTTTTCGCTTTGAGCCCCGATCGCGGCATGACGGTTCGACTTCCGATGTTGATGCCGCGCTTGACGTCACGGAACACTTGCGGCCGCTTGCGCAAATCGTTTCTTCCTGCCGCATCCAAACGGCCGAGCTGGTCGCCGCGCACTCTCACATGGACGGTCGACAGTTGATGGTGCGGCTGCCGCTCAATATGCCGAATGGCATGCAAAAAGTCACTGATATGCGCTTCCATGAGCCGGAAAAACTCGCTTCGGGACGGTGCGTCGTCCCGCTTCGCTCTCGCCCGCTGGTACGTGCGCTTGATGAAGTGAAACGCCAAGTTGTAAATTTCTTCGCTGACTTCGTCAAGAAGGATTTGGTAGTCTTGTTTATATGTCAGCTTCGTCGGAAAAATTTCGATCGTCACGTCCAAAATGGAACGGCTGCCGTCGCGGATTTCCAACGTCGACAGCCCGACTTCATTCGGGAAATAGAGGTTGCCCATCAACACCGCCTGTCCGCCGATGTCAACGCGGCTGACAACGTTCCGAATGGCTGGCGATTCATGATAAAAGGTAAGCACCCGCTCGGTTTTCGGAACGACGAGCAGCTGATAGACGCCGTTTTCAAAGAAAATCGGGCGGTGGCCGCCCGACCAGTCGACAAGCTCGCCAGCGTCCACGTCAAACAGTTTGACGTCCAAGATGTCTTCACCGCTGACGAAAAACTCCATCGTCTCGTGGAAATCGAGGCGGCGGTACTGCTGAAGCCCTTCGTATTGTTCGTGGTACGGCTTTCCTTTGATCACGAGCGTGAGCTGTTTCGTTTCGATATGGACAAGCTCGCGGTCGTCACGCCCCGAGCCAGAACGAAGTGAAGCCATCGTCCTCTAACCTCCGCAGCATCTGCCAAATTTTCTCCGCACTTTTTGGATAACGGGCATACGAAACATCAAGCACGCCGCTGTATTCACCGTCCGGTTCAAAACCGGCGCACAGGACAAACAGCTGCTTGAGCGCTGTTTCGAGCCGCACGTCGCTTCCCGAAAGGCGCGGCAAAATTTTTTGCATGAGGCAATAGTCGAACGCCTTGTCAAATTCCATCAGCTTTCCTTCTTCGTTATACGCAAGGTAGAAGCAAATTTCATCGCGGACGCGGTAACCGATATGCGCGCCGAGCGGCGCGAGGATGCGGTTGATCTCCACGAGCTGTTTCGTCACCGTTTCAACAAGCTCTGGGCAGCGTGCGTACACATCTTTCAAATGCAAATACCGCGCCGCGAACAGCTCCTGTCCGACGGGCAGGGGCGCGACGGTCGGCAAGTCGCGCAAAAAATCGAGATGGTCGAGCTGGACGCGGTTGAACTCGATCGTGTTCGCCCGGTCGAGCACTTTTTTGCTGAAGGGGTGGGTCGTCTCGTCCATGTTGACCGTGCCGATGATGTAGACGTTCGGCGGGAGAAAAAGATCGCACCCTGCTGTTTCTCTCGGCAGCAACCGTGACGAGGTGATGCGCCCGTCTTCCCAGCGGCGGCTTTCCATGACGCTTAAGACATCGCTGAAATAATGCTCAACGCGGGCGAGGTTCATCTCATCCAACACGACGAAATACGGCTTGTCCGGATGCTTCCCCGCTTCGATGATGACGTTGGTGAGCGGCCCGGGCTTGAAATCGCCTTTAATGTCGACATAGCCAAGCAAGTCCGAGCCGTCGTGCCAATCCGGGCGGACGGGAATTAAGGTGAAGCGACCGTTGTCTTCCGTCGCGCCGACGCTCTCGGCGAGCCATTGAACAATTTTTGTTTTCCCGGTTCCAGAAATGCCGGACAAGATGACAAACGGTTTTGTTTTTAACGATAGAAAGAGGTTGGTCACTTCCTCTTTCGTATAGTAAAACCCTTTGGCGGATATGTATGAATGAATATGCTCAACCGCCTCCCGATAGGAAAGGGCCTGCTCGGGCGGTGCCATCGGTTCTGTTCGCTCCACATACTGTCGGTAATAACCGATCATCGTTTCGAGGTCGCGCGCGAGTTGTTCATCGGATGGCAGATCGTCAAACGAATAGGCGATATACGCCGCCACCGACCGTTCGTAGTCTTTCGCCCGTTTGCTTTCGCCAAGACGGATGTCATCATTCGTCCGCACGCGTTCTTCAGCGGGAATGAGTTGGCGGATGTCCCGCTTCACCCGCTCCATTTCGTCTTTCGGCGTCTCCGTCACTCCTTGGGCGAGCGTCAAATAGAGCCGGCGCATATCTTCACTGAATAAGTAGACGATATAATACCCGCGTTGCGTCGAATCCGTCACCTCTTGATCCATCACCGCCACCCACGGCACGTCAGTCCACACCCCTTGACCGACAGAACCTTTCACCACATACCGGTCAGGCGGTAAGAAAGGCAATGTTTTCAACGCCTCTGGAATCGCTCGTGTCACCAGCTGAAACGACCGTCGCTCTTTTGACAGTTTTTCGCGTTTTTCTTGTTCGTAAATGGCCATCACTTGGCGGAAAAGATCGTGCAATGACATGGGAATAACTCCTTCGTATAGAAATGTTATTCTTCGTTTCTATTTTTCTTCTATTCTACTAAAAAAGCGGCTCTCTCAACTAGTGAGAGAGCCGCTTCTTTCGTCACGAGCAGGCGTTCTTTATGTATATACATGCAACATGAAGAGTGGACTTCTCATCACGCCCCATCCCCCAAGCGCTGCAGCACCTTCTCCGGATGTTCATGGATATAAGCCATCGATCAAAGGCTTGCATGATATCGTTTCGTTCTTTATGAAATACATTCGCCATGACAGGATCTTTCCGCCATTTCCGCAAACGCTCGATCGGGGTGAGCTGCGGCGAATATGGCGGGAGATAAAGAAAAAACCCCCGCATCGCAAGGGTTTTCACTAGCGGCCCGAGAGGATAATAACCATTTACCGAAAAGTATTGATATTTCAATGTTTGAGCGACACATTCTTTTGTGTTGTGCAAAATTTGTGCAAAATTCTTTTGAGTTGCTATCTCGTGCGAAAAGGCGGAGAGATCCGCCTTTTGTTTAGCTAAAATAAGCTATAAGTAAAACGATAACAAAGCACACCCCACCACATCACTCGGCTTCATCTTCTCCTCGACGCGATACGTTCCATACGTACCATCCACCTTCACCAGCTTTATTTCGCGAGGCGGTTCATCTTCATATGTGATGTCATCCTCCCTTTGTTTCTCGAAACTGTATGAAGCAATATCGTTCGATACAACTGTATGCGCTGTATACATTTTAATGTTCTTTTCCTCAAGCATTGAACTCAAAGTGAGTGCCACTCTACATTCCCTGCCTCAATAATGATGATGTTCACCCCATCGGTTACTATTTTAACTTTTTCAAGCGATGGAGTTTCGGAAATAAGCACCGCTTCCAATATTTCATCAGCATCAAAGTCTTTAACGCAATCTGTTTCAAAATATGTTACATCTTCAAAAACAATGAATCCCTCAATCATTTCAGGATCTTTAGTTTCGTCATAATCAAATTGCTGCCATTTACATAACTCAGTTTCAATAGATACTCTTTTTGTAGTGGAATCATATTCCACATTATTAATTAAACTCCCATGTAAATTATATCTTTTAAGAAAATCAGATATTCTCATCATTTCTTCCCCCTATTAATCACAATATGCGAAGCTTTTGATCCCTTTGCCACCGGGTTACCATTTATGTCCAAATACATATCATTTTGGATCTTCGCCAAAAGTGGTACTTGACTGTTTCTAGAATAGAAGGGAATGAAGCAAAAAGGATTCCGCCAAGTTGATCTGGCAATGGAGGAACTGCATCATGCCAAATAGCCGTGCAAAATTCGTGCAAAATTTTTTCAAATTCTATCGTATTTTTTCGGATTCCAAAAAAATAGAAAATGACTGCAAACGCAGTCGTATCAAGGGGTTTAAGAATTTTAATCCGAACTAGTCGGATCGTTGGAACGGCCCCGAGAGGATTCGAACCTCCGACGCACGGTTTAGGAAACCGACGCTCTATCCACTGAGCTACGGGGCCATGATAAGAATGTACACCTAAGCGCTGGGACGGCTAGGGGAGAGACTCCATCCCCTCGAGACGTCGAGAATTCCGATTGTTTGATCCGTTCCTGGTTTTTTGAGGAAAAACATCGAAACGAGACCGCTCCTTGCCTTTGGCGCTGTGCAACCGATCAAACGCGCGGCCAGTTTGAGAATATGTTCATTGTTTGGTTGCCAGTGAACTGGGGGCAGGCTCTAGTCATGTTTGTTGATGCATACCGTTTATGGCGTGTCAGACGGGTATATTATAACTGATTTTTTGCTGTTTTAAAAGGTTAAATGGACAAGGAAAAGTTTTGCAAGTGCATAGAATGGCAAAGGATGCTTATGCTACACTAAGGGTAAGGGGATTGGCAAGGGAAGCGGCCCATACACCGTTTTTCGTCGAATCGTCTAGAAAGGCCGACGAGGAATGAAAAAGGCGGCTCATCCCCATTATTTTTTTCAATTAGGGAAGCCTTGTCAGATCTGTCCCTCTTTCTGATGAACTGCCACCGGTTCAAGCAAAAAACAAATTTTTCACCAGCTCTCTAGGAGGTTGGTGATTTACTTGCGCAACCGCTTCTGGAAATCGGTTCTCAAGTAGAAAAAACTTGTTGCATCAGCCTCTATGTTCGCGCGTTCAATCATCGATCAAGTCAAACAGTGGTTTTTCACCAACCTTCTAGAGGCGGCATCAGGCTGCAAAGTGTTGATCCGTCAATATGACTCAAGGGAGGAATGGAACGATGAACCCCCCTGCCCTGTTTCTCGCCCACGGTTCGCCGATGTTGGCGATCGAAGACAATGCGTATACGGCGTTTTTGAAAAAGCTTGGGGAAGGAATTCGCCCGCAGGCGGTCGTCATCTTTACAGCGCATTGGATGACGCGCCAACCGACGGTTTCGGCGGTTGAGGGGACGTATGACATGATTTATGATTTTTCCGGGTTTCCGCGCGAGCTGTATGAAGTGGTTTATCCGGCGCGCGGGTCGGTCGAGTGGGCGGAGCGCGTGCGCGAGCGTCTCGCTGGTGTGGCGGAAGTGGCCGTTGATTCCACGCGCGGGCTGGATCACGGTTCTTGGGTGTTGTTGCACCGCCTATTTCCCAACGCTGACATCCCGATTGTGCAAGCGTCGGTCGTGCCGTGGTGGACGCCGAAGCAATTGTTCCAGCTTGGTGAGGCGCTGCGTCCATTGCGTGACGAAGGATTGATGGTCATCGGCAGCGGCGGGACGGTGCACAATTTGATGGCGCTCCGTTGGGAAGGGCATGCGGAGGCAGAAAGCTGGGCGGCCGCTTTTGATGACTGGCTGTTGCGCGAGTCAGCCGCCCGCAGTGAGGATGTATTCCATTATGAAGAAAAAGCACCTTACGCCAAGCAGGCCGTACCGACCCCCGAACACCTCGCGCCGTATTGGATCGCTTACGGCGCAGGCGATCGCGACCAAGCGCCGCGCGTGTTGTTCCGAGAATATCAATATGGAAGCTTAAGCCTCATGGCTGTGTCTTTTTAAAAGGCCCGCCTCCGACGCCACCGCGTGGGGACGGGCCATTTCTTTGAGACAAAGCAGCGTTCTCATTTGCCACAGCACTTTTTATACTTTTTCCCGCTGCCGCACGGACATGGGTCGTTACGGCCGATTTTTCGCTCTTTTCGGCGGTATGGGATGTTGGTCGGCCGCGGAGGTGTTTGCAGCACGGCTTGAAAATGGCGATACCGCTGCTCGGCAATGGCTTTCCACGTTTCCAGCTTCGGGTGATCGATCTCTAGAATCGTATAATAGGCGTACGCGTTCTGTTCGACATCAATCATCCAAGAACGCCCTCGTTTTTCCGCTCTTTTTACATACTGCTCTACTTCTGGGAGCGCCTCTTTATCCAGCTGATGGCAAAGCGCCTCAAAGCAAAATGCTTGGAGGTCATCATCGCGCTGCTTGGAAAAGACTTCTCGCAATACACGCACGGCCTGTTTAGATTTGATGTTGGCGAGCACATGAATAGCGGACAGCGCCGTGTCTTCCTGAAACGCATATGGGCGCACCGCTTCGATCGTTTCTTCACGTTGGAACATCGATAAGGTGGAAACGGCTTGATCAACAAGCACATCACCGTCTTGTTGTTCCAACAGTCGGGCGAGGCGGGGAATATATTCAGCGGCGCCGACGAGCGAGACCGCATACACCGCCAAAATGCCGTCATACGAAAACCAAGGCTGTTGCTCGTTTTTCATCCATGTCAGACCGATATCTTCCTTCGTCATCCATCCGCGTTCAACGAGAATGCGCACGGCTTGCTTGGCTACTAAAAACCAATCGTGATTGTGAAACTCTTCCTCGTGCAAATGCGAAAGCACTGAAAAATAGTGTTCCCATACGTCATCTTCCGTTCCTTCTAAAGCAAGGCGGACAGCTCGCTGCCAAGACCGCGGGAAGTGAGGGAGCAGCTGTTCTCCGTATTTTTCGAGCTGGGCGGCTGGAAACGGGAAAAACCAACGGATGTACTTCGCTGCATCTTTCATGCTCAACAACTGCTCAAGCGCTCGGTCGGTCAACGGCTGTTTGGAGATGCCGTGCAAAATCATCCTCCGTGTTTCTTCGTTGTCCGCCGTTACAGCCTCATCCACCAAACGCTCCACAAGCGCGGCTGGAATATCCGGATACTCTTCGATTGCGTCAAACGCAAACTGGCGGAGGACAGGATGGTCGCTAAACAAATGCGGCTCGATTGTTTGAATAAAGGACATGATCACACCTTCTTTTTTCTGAAATTTCACCCCCGTCGCTGACAGAATATCGACATTCAACCTCCTCGCGACGGGCTTGCGGGTTCTTCCTTCATACATGGAACACAAGCAGCGGCCGATGCGATGGAAATGGGCAGCCAAAGGAGCTCTTGGTCATTTCAAACATCACAGCATCTCCTCCTCTATCATAGACAAAATCCGCTTGATTTGAAACCGTTTTTCCTTCTCGCAAACTCGCTTGTTTGATATGCTAGAAGTGGAAGGAGGTGAAGAGGGTGGAAGAAAAAACGATATTGGCGCAAATTTTGCAAGTGCTTGATTTGTACGCGGCGGATATGCGCAAGCAGTTCGAAGCGCTCCATGAGAAATTCGACTCGCTTCAACGCCAAGTCCAAGCGTTGAATGAAAAAACGGATGAAATGGACAAGCGCATCGAGGAGATGGATGGACGGTTTGAGCGGCAGATTGCCCAGTTGGAGCGCACCGTGAACGAACGGTTCGAACGGCTCGAAGCGAAACTCGGCCACATCCGCGTGGAACTCACAAGAAACGGTCGACTTCCACTCCGTCAAAATCGCCCAGCATGATCGAAAAATCCGCCATTTGCTTCACGCTCGATAAATCCTCCACCGCCATCATGCCCCCGTCCTTCCATCAAGGCGGGGGCGTTCGCATCAAGAAAGCTCTCGGGCAAGGTCGGCCGCCAAGGCGGCGTTGTTTTTCACTAAGGCGATGTTTGCTTGCAAGCTTTTGCCTCCGGTTAACGTTTTCACACGGTCAAGCAAAAACGGGGTGACCGATTTTCCGGTGATGTGCTGCTTTTCTGCTTCCTTGAGCGCTTGTTCGATGATCGCGTTGATATACGACTCCTCGAGCTCATCTTCTTTTGGGACAGGATTGGCGATCACAACACCGCCGTTTAACCCAAGCTTCCATTTCGTTTCGAGGAACTGGGCGATCTCTTTGGCGCTGTCTAAGCGATAACCGACGCGAAACGGGCTTGTCCGCGAATAGAACGCCGGCAGGACGTCCGTCTGATAGCCGATGACCGGAACGCCGTGCGTCTCGAGGTATTCAAGCGTCAACCCTAAATCCAAAATCGATTTCGCCCCGGCGCAGACGACCGCGACGTTTGTCCGCGCCAACTCTTGCAAATCAGCCGAGATGTCCATCGTCCGCTCGGCGCCGCGGTGCACGCCGCCGATGCCGCCGGTCGCAAATACTCGGATGCCCGCCATCTCAGCGCAAATCATCGTCCCCGCCACGGTCGTCGCCCCGTGTTTCTTCATGGCGACGACATACGGCAAGTCGCGGCGGCTCACTTTTTCTACATCGTGGCTTGTCCCGAGCTGTTCAAGTTCCCCTTCTGTCAATCCAATTTTAATTTTTCCATTAAAAATCGCGATCGTCGCCGGCACGGCGCCGCGGTCGCGGATGATCCGCTCGACGTCTTTCGCCGTCTGCACGTTTTCCGGATACGGCATGCCATGCGAGATGATCGTTGATTCTAAAGCGACAATCGGCTTTTTTTCGGCCTTCGCTTGAGCGACTTCTTCGGAAAAGACGAGAAAATCATTCATATCACTTCGTTCCCCCTTCGCAAAAATACCGCGCATAGGCGGCTTGCAACAGGTGTTCATTCAAAGCGGGATGCACCGTTTCGGCCGTTTGCAGCGTAAGCGCCGCGCTGCTCATCCCAAAGCGGCAGGCGTCTTCCACCGTATGTCCGCCTAAGACGCCGTACAAAAATCCAGCCGCAAAGGCGTCGCCCGCTCCGGTGGCGTCGGTGACCTCAACCTTCGGCGCTGCAATCGCTTCTGTTTCCCCTTGCTTGGTGGCGTACGCGACGCCGTTTGCGCCGCGCGTGACGACAACGTTCTGGGCGCCGGCTTGAAGGATCGGTTTCATTATGTCGTCCGTATGTCCGTCGCGTCCCACAAATTCCTTAGCCTCCGCTTCATTCGTGACAAACCACGTCACACCAGACAAATCGCTGGGCAATCGCTTCACTTTTGGAACCGACACCGTCACAACACAAAGCGGGATGTCCTCTTGGCGACATTGTGCAATCACCGAACGAATGACAGCCTTCGGGAAATTCGTGTCAAGCACGACCGCAGAAATCGGACCGAGCCGAGTCCATTGCTGCTTTAGCCATTCTTCCCCCACTGTATCATAAATGGCCATATCCGCCAAGGCGAGAACCATCTCGCCGCGTTCATCGAGCACCGCTGTATACGTCCCGGTGTTCGCTTTTGGCGTTCGCACGATGAAGCTCGTATTGACATATCGGCTCGTCACGTCAATGAGCCACTGTCCATCGTGATCATCGCCAACGGCGCTGACGAGCGAAACAGGTTGAGCAAGCCGCCCTAAGTTTTCCGCCACGTTTCTCGCCACCCCGCCCGCGGTTTGCGTCGCGGTGACGGGATGGGACGTGCCGAGCTGAAACGGCGCAAGCAACCGCGCTTTCCGATCGACATTCGCCCCGCCGATGCAGACGATCGAGGCCGCTTTCCCCATGCCTTTCCCCCTCTCTTCCAATGATCGCAGCCGCGCGATCCCGCCTCTTTCCAAACGGAGAAAACGATTTCAAAAAAGCGGACAGCTGCACGCTTCGAAGCCTCACCACCCATTGTACCACATACCGCCTGGCAAGAACGGCATAAAGAAGGCACCCCGTCAAAACGACGGGATGCCAACTTTCGGACACTTAGTTTTTGTACGCGCAATACGGACGCAGTTTGACGCCGATCAGGCTGCCGAGGAAAGCAAAGACAAACCACGCCCAGCCGTGGGCGCTGAATGACGCAATGCCGCCGAAATACGCGCCGATATTGCAGCCGAACGCCAGCCGGGCGCCGTATCCCATCATCAGGCCGCCGATCAGCGCACCGATCGTCATGCGCGTCGGACGCTTCCACTGAATCGGTTTTGTATAGCGGCCCGCAAGCGCTGCCGCCAATAAGGCGCCGACCATCAAGCTGATGTCCATCACGGTCGTTGTATCGTAGTAGAGTGGATTCGCGAGCGCCTGCCGTTTCGCTTCATCTTGCCAGTACGCCCAAGCAGTCGGATCGACGCCAAACAGCTGCACGAACTTCGCCCCCCAAAGGGCGAAGGCGGACGTAATGCCCCACGGCTTACCGCTAATCATCAGCACAAGCGCGTTCGTTACAGCCAAGAGCAACGCCCCGACCAGAAGCGACCATGGCCCTTTGTAAATCGCTTTCCAGCCATGACGGTTCTCAAGCGATGTAGCAACGAGTTGGCCATAGCGCCGTTTTTCCGCCACGGTCACCACATAGTAGACCGCTGCCAACAAAACCAACTGAAGCAAAAACCCTCCCAAGGCGCCGAACTCGCCAATGAACGAGAACGGCTTCCATTGCGGCATCTTCGCCCACACGTCAAAGTGGGTCGTCGCAATGACTGAGCCAGCGATGAACCCGATGAGCGTCACGATGCCGTTCGCATCGCCTCCGCCGATATGGTACAACGTCCCGGACGCGCAGCCGTCGCCAAGCTGCATGCCGATGCCAAACAGGAAGGCGCCGACGATGACTGATACCCCCACGCCAAATACATACCCTGACACCGGGTGCCCGAGCGCCGAACCTTTCACGAGCAACGGCAAAAACAACGCGCTGGCCACAGCCATCATGATCATCTGTGCCCGAATGCCTTCCCCTTGGCGGTACAAAATGAATTTCCGCCAGGCCGAAGTAAAACCGAAATGGGCCTGATAAAGCACAAAACCGCCGAACGCTCCCAACAAATATAACAGCGCTTGTTGCCAGGACACACGGCTGTATAAGAACAATGCTCCACCGATTAACACGAAGCAGGAGACTGCAATGATCCATGCCGTCGGATTTTTCGGGGCGTTCGCCGCCTGTTTCGCGCGAACGTCTTGTTGCGCAGTCATTTCCATGGTGCATATCCCCCTTTTCTTTCCCCATTGTTAATATACTCTATAATAATATAAAACAGATTGATTTTCTATGATTTAGATATAAAAATTTCACGTATGAACTTATGGTATAATGTAGAGGATCACATTTCGAGAAAGGAGATTCACATGTGGAACGAATTTAAAAAATTCGCCATCCGCGGCAATGTCATCGATTTAGCCGTTGGGGTGATCATCGGCGGGGCGTTTGGCAAAATCGTTTCCTCGCTCGTCAATGACATCATCATGCCGCTTGTCGGGCTGATTCTAGGCGGCATCAATTTCAGCGATTTGTCTTGGAAAGTCGGCAAAGCGGAAGTGAAATATGGGGCGTTTATCCAAACAGTCGTCGATTTTTTGATCATCGCGTTTTCGATTTTCCTGTTTGTGAAATTGATCAACACGCTGTATGAACGGGTGAAAAAGCAGGAAGAGGTGAAGGAAACCGCACCGACGCTGACGAAAGAGGAGGAGCTATTGACAGAAATTCGCGATTTGTTAAAGCAACAGCGGGAAACGACGTGAAAGCCTGTCTGGAAGATGGACAGGCTTTCATGGCGCTGAAACTTCTCAGTCGGGTTGATGGAATGGCGGCGAACCTGAAAATCGCAGCCGCCCCATCGATGTCCGTTTTCATCGAAGCGCCGCACTCCCGTCAAAGCAGCCAATATGCAAGCGGCGCGGTGAGGATGAGCGTCAATACAGTCCGCTCGAACCAAATGACAAGAAGCCGCGGCAAGCTGAGCGGGATTTCCGTAGACAAAATGCATGGAATGACAGCGGAAAAGAATAGGATCGCTGATACGGATACAACAGCAATAATGAATTTCGTGACAAGCGGTGCTTCGGTGACAAGCAAGGCCGGCAAAAACATTTCTGCGATTTCGATGGCCGAAGCTTTCGCGGCCAACAGCGGTTCAGGGATTTGCAACAGAAGGGTGAATGGATAGAACAGGTAACCCAACCAGTCAAACACCGGCGTATATTCAGCGAGCAACAGCCCGATCAGTCCGACTGACATAATGGACGGCAAAATGCCCATCGTCATGATGAAGCCATCTCGCAAGTTCTCCCATATGTTTGTCCCAATCCCTTTTGACTGCTCTACCGCCCTCATCGCTTCAGCCCAAGCTTGTTTCATATAGTTGCCCGTTACTTTTTGCTCGGGATCCCCCTTGCCGTCGTAGTATTCATCGCTCATGCGGCTTAGCGGCCAAATCCGAGCGGTGAACGCTGTAACGGCAAACGTGACAAGAAATGTCACCCAAAAATACGTATTCCAGATTGGCATGAGCCCCAATGTTTTCGCCACAACGACCATAAATGTCACGGATACAGTGGAAAAGCCGGTGGCGATGATCGCCGCTTCTTTCACGGTATATTTGCCTTCTTTGAACACTTTATTAGTGATCAATAACCCAATGGAGTAGCTGCCGACAAAGGAAGCGACGGCGTCAATCGCCGAGCGGCCCGGCGTTTTCCAAATCGGCCGCATGACGGGTTGCATCCACACACCGACAAATTCAAGCAGCCCGTAACCAACAAGAAGAGCGAGAAAAACCGAGCCAATCGGCACAAGGAGACCGACGGAAATGACGAGTTTGTCATACAAAAACGGCCCCATATTCGGTTGAAACAGCCACGACGGACCGATGTGAAACACAAGCATGACCGCCGTGATCAGTCCTAGAACTTTCAACAGTGAAAAAACGGTTGTCACAGCATCTTTGTTCCACGTTTTTTTGTAAAACGGATAAACGGCACCGAGAGCGATCACGATAAGAGCATAATAAGGAACAAGTGCCGAAAACTGGGTGCGGATCCATGTCACAATATGATCGAGCAAAATCGACGATGTGCCGCCAATTGACACCGGAACGAAAAACACGAAAATCCCGATGGCACTGTAAACGAAAAACTTCCATGCCCCGCTTGCCGGCGTTGGTGTCGGCACGGATGGCGCCATGTTTGTATCCGTTTTCATTTTCCTCCACCCCCATTTGTTCTTCTACAGGCTAAAGACGACAGCACGGCCGGAAGCATAACCGCTCCCGGTCGCTAAACACCTCGACGGAAGACCATTCCCCCTTCAGATGTACACCTTGCCGTCGTTCACCACCACCTTTCCACCTTTGATCACCGTCTCCGCATGGTTGACGCCGTAATAGTACATGATTTGCATATAATTCGGGACATTGAAAATGACCAAATCCGCCTTCTTCCCCGGCTCGAGGCTGCCGACGAGATGCGCGCGGCCGATGGCGTGGGCGGCATTGATCGTGGCGGCGGCCATCGCTTCAGCGGGAGTCATGCCCATATGCAGGCAGGCAAGGCTCATGACAAGCGGCAGCGAGACGGTCGGCGACGAACCAGGGTTGCAGTCGGTCGCCAAAGCGACGGGAACGCCGGCGTCGATCAAACGGCGGGCATCGGCGGCTTGGGTCATGAGGAAAAACGCCGTGCCTGGCAAGAGAACGCCGATGACGCCGCGATCGGCCATGCGGCGGATTCCTTCGTCTGACGCGCGAAGCAGGTGGTCGGCGGAGATGGCGCCGACTTCGGCTGCCAGTTCCGCCCCGCCATACGGCTCGATTTCATCGGCGTGGATTTTCGGCGTCAAGCCGTGCTCTTTGCCTGCTTCGAGGATGAGGCGCGCCTGGTCGGGGGTAAAGACGCCGCGCTCGCAAAAGACGTCGTTGAACTCGGCGAGCCCCCGCCGGCTCACTTCGGGAATCATCTCGTCGATGACAAGGCGGACGTATTCATCCGGATCGTGCTTCCACTCCGGCGGAACGGCATGAGCGCCAAGAAACGTGGAGACGATATCGACCGGGTGGGTGTCATCGAGACGCTTGGCGACTTCAAGCTGCTTGATTTCGTGCTCAAGGCTTAAACCATAGCCGCTTTTTGCTTCGACGGTCGTGACCCCATGAAGCAAAAACTGATCGAGCCGCCGCTTGCTTTCTTCATACAACATCTCTTCCGACGCCTCGCGCGTCGCTTTTGTCGTCGCATGAATGCCGCCGCCTGCGTTCATGATTTCCATGTACGTCGCCCCGCCGAGCCGCATCGTCCATTCGTGTTCGCGGCTGCCGGCGTAAACGAGATGAGTATGAGGATCGACAAGCCCAGGCGTCACCGTTTTGCCCTTAGCGTCAATGACTTCCGCTTCGGCGAGCCGATCGGCAAATTGGCGGGCCAGTTCATCGTCCGCCCCAACCGCCACGATCGTGCCATGTTCGATCCAGACGCTGCCGTTTTCGATGATGTGAAGATCGCTCATCTTCTCCTTGACAAGCGGAGCCGCGGAGCTTCCCGCCAGCGTGACGAGCTGGCGGGCGCGGCGGACAAAGAGCGGTCGCATAGGCGGTTCCCCTTTCTATTTCAGCATCGGCATATCGATGCCTTTTTCTTTCGCTGTCCGAATGGCGAGCTCATACCCAGCGTCGGCGTGGCGGACCACACCAAGCCCCGGGTCGGTCGTCAACACGCGCTCCAGCCGTTTTTCCGCCTCTTTCGTGCCGTCGGCGACAATGACCATGCCGGCGTGAATGGAGTAGCCCATGCCGACGCCGCCGCCGTGGTGAACCGACACCCAGCTTGCGCCGCCGACCGCATTCAACAGCGCGTTTAAAATCGGCCAGTCGGCGATGGCGTCGCTTCCGTCTTTCATTCCTTCCGTCTCCCGGTTCGGCGAAGCAACGGAGCCCGAATCCAAATGATCGCGACCGATGACGATCGGCGCTTTCAGCTCGCCTTTGGCCACCATGTCGTTGATGATTTTCCCGAACTTCGCCCGCTCGCCGTAGCCGAGCCAACAAATGCGCGCCGGCAGCCCTTGGAACTTAATGCGTTTTTGCGCCATGCGAATCCAATGGCAAAGACGCTCATTGTCGCTGAATTCACGCAAAATGACTTCATCGGTTTTATAAATGTCTTCCGGGTCGCCGGATAATGCCACCCAGCGGAACGGCCCTTTTCCTTCGCAAAAGAGCGGACGGATGTAGGCCGGCACAAAACCCGGGAAGGAAAAGGCGTCGTCCACCCCTTCGTCTTTTGCCACTTGGCGGATGTTGTTGCCGTAATCAAACGTCACCGCCCCTTGCTTTTGCATCGCCAGCATCGCTCGAACATGCGCGGCGATCGACTGTTTTGCACGGGCGATGTACTGCTTCGGATCGCGCGCCCTGAGTTCGGCGGCCTCATCAAGCGTAAGGCCAGCCGGGATGTAGCCGTTTAACGGATCGTGGGCGGACGTTTGATCGGTCAAGACGTCCGGAACAAAGCCCATTTCGACGAGACGCGGCAACACTTCAGCCGCATTGCCGACAAGGCCGATCGACAGCGCTTTTTTCTCTTCCTTCGCTTGTTTCGCCATCTCGAGCGCCGCGTCTAGGCTGTCGGTCATCGTATCCAAGTAATTCGTGTCAATGCGGCGCTGGATGCGGGCCGGATCGACTTCGATGGCGAGGCAGACGCCGCCGTTCATCGTCACGGCGAGCGGCTGCGCCCCGCCCATGCCGCCAAGGCCGGCGGTTAGCGTGATCGTCCCGGCCAGCGTGCCGCCAAAGTGCTGGCGCGCCACTTCGGCAAACGTTTCATACGTCCCTTGGACGATCCCTTGGCTGCCGATGTAAATCCAGCTCCCGGCCGTCATTTGTCCGTACATGATCAACCCTTTTTTGTCAAGTTCGTGGAAATGGTCCCACGTCGCCCATGCGGGCACGAGGTTGGAGTTGGCGATCAGCACGCGAGGGGCGTCCGGATGCGTGCGAAACACCGCCACCGGCTTGCCGGATTGAATGAGCAACGTTTCATCGTTTTCTAAACGAAGAAGGGTGTCCACAATCGCCTCGTAACATTCCCAGTTGCGCGCCGCCTTGCCGATGCCGCCGTAGACGATCAACTCATCCGGCCGCTCGGCGACATCGGGATGCAAATTGTTGTTTAACATACGCAACGCCGCTTCTTGAATCCATCCTTTCGCCCGCCGCTCTGTTCCCGCAAACGGGCGTACGGTCCGTTTTTCTGCCATCGTCATCCTCTCCTTTTTCCTCTTTGCTTTTTATTGTAAGGAAGCCAAGAGGATGGAGATAGATTCTCGTCTTTTCAAGATGATCCATTTTTTTTGAAATTTCTTTTTTCTTTTCGCTTCATCTATCCATTTCTTTTGATATATGTTCATTTCTTTTGAAAAAACCGCCTACCGCGGTGATGACGGTTTCAGCCGTTGTTCATCGCGGTAGGCGGTCGGCGTCTGGTTCAGTTCGGCTTTAAAGACGCGCATCAAATAATGGGCGGTGCGAAACCCGGTTTGTTCGGCGATTTCTTTAATCGACAAATCCGTCTGCCGAAGCAGCCGTTTCGCTTCCTCAAGCCGCCGGTTGGTCAGCCACTGGCGAAACGTCACGCCGCGCTTTTTCGACAACAAATGGCTGAAATACGCGGGGCTGCGCCCGGCGGCGGCCGCGACCCGCTCAAGCGTGAGCGACGGATCGCGAAAATGCGCCTCCATATAGCGGAGGCCGCGCTCCACGGCGTCGACGCGCGCGTCTTCCTCGGCCTGCTTGGCCTCATGGAACAATCGATATAAAAATAAAATCAATTCTTGAACGATGCGATACAAGACGGGATTGTACAAAATGTCTTGAAAAATGCGCATATACTCCCGCTCGGTTCCGCCGCGGTCAAGGCCGTATGTTTTCATAAACCGGCGGATTTGCGCCAAGATGCTCGTCAGCCGCGTCCGCACCATCTCCGGGCTCGGAAACGGCGGCTTCCAATGGGAGAATTCGCGCCGCAGCCATCGCTTCACCCCTTCATGGTCGAACCGCTCGAGCATCTCGATCCATTGCCGCTGCTCCTCCGGCGTCAAAAACGGATCGAGCTCACGCCACTGTTCGTATTCCGAAGCGGGAGCGATCACTTGGCGATAGCCAATGAAAAACGTCGTCTCCAGCAACCGGCGGGCCGCTTGGTATTGCCCGCGCACCGTTTTCCGACCATCAGGCGGCATCACGACAACCGCGAGCGGCTCATGATGCTCCTCTTCCCAATCGCGCAACAGCTTCCACGCCTCTTCTTTCCCGTCGCCCGGCAAATCGGGAAGCAGGCAAACCGCCATATGGGTGAGCGGCAATACGCGCGCCCGTCCGCGAAACGGATAGCTCGTTAAAAAGCGGATCACTTCTCGAGACAAGGCAGGCTGTTCCGCCTGCACAAGCCATACATGGGTGGAAGCTGCGGCGGGGTCATCGTAAAATAATGCGCGGTAGTCGTCATGGCCGTCAAAACCCGCTGTCAGGCTCGAGCGGCTGTTGGAGGAAAGCGAAACCGCCGTCCTCAACGCTTGTTTCAGCTTGGCGGGCTCAAGCGGCTTCACAAGCAAATCGACGCATTGCCAGTCGATGGCTTGTTTCGCCCGCGCAAACGTCGCCTCGGCCGTTGCGGCAATCACGCGTTGGCAAAACAAGCGGACGTGGGATGTCGCCTTCGACCATCGTTCATACGGAATCATATCCAGTTCGACGTACAATAGCTCCGGCGCCTCCCGCTCAAGAAACGCCATCATCTCCTCGACCGTAGCCGCCGTATATACTTGCTCAATCGGCAAGGAATACGCGGAAACGAGCCAGCGGATCGCTTCTCGTTCCTTGTCGTCCCGTTCGGCAATGACCAATTTCACGTTCTCACCGCCTTGGCTGCAAGCGTCGAAAATGAAGGAGCGCTTCCATGCAAAAGGCGGCGGCCAACGCCACCGTTTTTCCGCCTTCATCCCAGAGTGGATTGACTTCGCAAAGATCGACGCTGATCGTTTTCGGATGAGAAACGATTCGGCGGACGAGAGCGCGCACTAGCGACGGAGCGAGTCCAAACGGCGACGGCGCGCTCACCCCCGGCGCGGCAGCCGCGCTGATGGCGTCCATGCAAATGGTCAACATCACGGCATCGTGATGAGCGGCAAATTCCTCGATTTGTTCATAGGCGGCCTCGATCGGCCCTGCGGTCAGCTCGTCTTCAAGCATGTACCGGCAGCCGTACGTCTCGGCCGCCGCAAACAGCGCCGCCGTGTTGCCAAGCCGCTGAATGCCGAGGCAGAAGTAACGGACCCGTTCGTCTTGATCCAATATTTGCCGAAACATCGTCCCGGACGTCGGCCCGTCATCGTACGGGCGCAAGTCGAAATGGGCGTCAATGTTGAGGATGCCAAGGCGGGCTTCGGGCCCGAGCGCTTCGCGAACGCCCAAGTAATGGCCGTACGCCGTCTCATGGCCGCCGCCGATCACGATAGACGCCATCCCGTTTTTCAGCAGGCGGGCGACCGCCTTCCCAAGTTCAGTCTGGCTTTGTTCGAGCCGTTCATCGACGCAAACGACATCGCCTGCGTCATAGACAACGACCCCTTCCGGAAGATGCCAAGGCAGCCGGGCCAGCGCCGCTTTGACGGCGGCCGGCGCCTCTTTCGCCCCTTGGCGGCCTTGGTTGCGGCGCACTCCTTCGTCGCACGCAAACCCGATGAATGCCGCCGCTCGTTCCACCGTCTCCAATGGCTGCGACAAATCGAGCAAGCGAATGCGCTGATGAAGACGAAACGCCTGCTCATCGCTCACGCTGTCAATCCGTCCCGTCCAACGGCCGGCGTCTGGCGGTTGATACATGAGACCATCTCCTTTCCATCATCAGCTGCTTGTTTCTTTCGCCACAGCTTTGCCGTTCTCCTCCTCATGCACGCGAAAAGAGGAAATCGCCGCCGTTTGGCGAATAAAAAAACATGATTGACAACAGAAAGGGTGTTCCACATGAAGCCAATGACCAACTTGCACGCTGTCATCGCCGGTCAAAGCGCGCCGCCCCCATGCGACGAAACGCTCGGCGTCCGCCTGACGGAAGCCCGAGACGGCTATGCGAAAGGCGTATGGACAATCAGCGAATCGCTGCTCAACGGCAACGGGGTGATTATGGGCGGGTTCGTCGGGGCGGCGGCGGACATTCTCATGGCGTATGCAGTGACGACCTTGCTTCGCGATGACCAAATGCACGCCTCCATCAACTTGCAGACGACGTTTCACCGCCCAGCGGCGGCTGGAGAAGCCGAAATCGAGGCGCGGGTGGAAAAGTTCGGGAAAACCGTCGCCTATGTAACCGCCATCGTGCGGCAAAACGGCAAAGAGGTGGCGAGCGCCACGTCGTCGGTGCTGATCATGGACAAACCGTGAAGGTGATGGATCTCCAAAAGGCGTTTTTGCGCATGCTCGTTCTCCTTGGATTCGACGAGGCCAAACAGCAGCTGCTGTTGTTGTTTTGAAACGCATGGAAAGCGATGATCAGAGGAATCCGAGAAAACCGGTGAAAAACGATGATGTTCGCCAAATCGGTGGTTTTGTTGAAAAAGGAGAACCAATTTCACAAGGTTTCCCCACTTGAGAAGAGGCGTTGTCGAGTTGCCTTTTTCATGACATCATCAGTCCTCAATGGCGAAACGAGGTGAGGCGCAGCCGTTTTCGACCAGTTGCCAAGCGCCGGAGAAAGCGCTGTCAAAAACAGCCGCTCTCCGGCGCCTTTTGTTGCTTGTTACCCACGGACAAACGTTTTCGGCATTACGACGGCGACGACTTGCCCGCGGGCGCACAGTTCGCCGTTGGCGAACACTTCGGTGTCCACTTTCCATTTTTTCGGATGAATCTCCGTCACAGTGCCGACGGCGACAAGCGGCACTCCATGCGGCGTCGGCTTGACGAAATCGACGTGAAGCGACGCAGTGACAAAGCGCGGCGGCGTTTCCCCGCTCCCTGGTTCATGGCCGTTTTTCCGATGCAAGGCAAGCGCCGCTGAACCGGTGCCGTGGCAATCAATGAGCGAGGCGATCAGCCCGCCGTACACAAACCCTGGAATCGCCGTATGTTCCGGACGCGGCGTATACACCGTCACCGTTTTGTCGCCCCGCCACCCGGTGCGAAAATGGTGGCCTTGTTCATTCAGACGCCCGCAGCCGTAGCACCAGGCGAATTCATCAGGGTAGTCGTCTTGAATCGCGTGCACGATCATTTCTTCCACGTCATCCTCCCCCTCTCTTTTTCTAGTATACCATTGAATCGAGAAGACGACGACTCCTACATGGACGGTTGTTGTCTAGCGGCAGGCAAGGCCATACGAAGAAAAATGGAACGAAGCGCCAATCGCCAGACGGCAAATTCATAGGCGGCCCAAACAGCTGGCCGCCTAGCGTGACGCCATTTATCGAGCAGGCTCGTAAAACTCGATCCATTCGCCGTCGGGCCCGAGGAAGAACAAATATTTTGCTCCGTTCGGAAGTGTCGTTATTTCTTCCCACACAAGCGGCACACCGAGCGACTGAAGCCGTTCTTTCTCCTGCTCAATGCCTTCCACCGTAAACGCCACATGGTGCACTTTTCCTTCCGTCGGCAAATCCGGATTGTATCCTTCGATCAGCTCGACAATGATCGAGCCGCCAATCCCTAAAAACGCCAATTTCATCGTGCCGTTCGTATGAATCATTTCGTCGAGCAGCTCTAAGCCGACAACATTTTGATAAAACTCTTTCGATGCTTCGATGTCTTTCACTTGAATGCCGACATGTTCAAATTTTTTGACTGCCATTCGTCCCTCTTCCTTTCTATGACTCAGTTAACCATACTGCTTGTAAATACGGCGTCATCTGCATCGGGAAAATCCCTTTTTTCCCAAGCTCTGTCCATATGTAGCGGTCAAGGGCGTACGGTCCGTCCGCCTTCCATTCGTCCGCCTCGCTGTCGGTCAACAACAACGAAAAGGCTGTTCCTTGCGCTTCCCCATACAAATGAACGTATCCGTCCCCACGGTCGACATGCACCGCCGCCTTAGGGTCAAACCGGATGAGCTCCGCCTGCACACAGCGCATGACACAAACGGCGAACGCTGCGGCAGGGAGATGAGCGGCCATGCAAGCGCGGAGCGAAACCGCCTCCTCCACTGTTTCTCCTTCACCTCCCATCGACAAAAACCCCCTTCGCCTCGGAATGATGCGAAAGGGGCCATGAGCCGTTCTTATCATCCAAAGCGAAACCGCTTTGCGGGTGTTAGCACCTTGCCTGCGGCAGGTTGCTGTGGGGTCATCAAGCCCGTTCTCTCGCCCACTCTTGATAAGACGTATGCAATTTATCTTCTATCTTATCATACATCATCAAAGGCAACAATCGTCATTGTTCGACTTCCGGTTGCTCGGACGTGACGCCGACATCTTTCCACGTCAGTTTCGAGCCCGGATCGACCGTGAAGTTGGCGACGCGGTTGTTGACGGCATAAATGGCCGAACGATACAACGTCGGGATGACCGGCACTTCTTCGTTCATCAGCTTTTGCCATTCACTGTAAATTTTCCGACGATATTCTTTGTCAAACGCCTGTTCGGAATGGCCTTTTTCCAACAGTTCATCGTTTTTCTCATTCACCCAGCGCGAGTAGTTGAACATGACGTTGCGGCCGTACAATCCGTACGGGTCGACGTCCGTTCCAGTTCCCCAAGCGGCGGCGTAGACATCCACTTTCGGATCGTCTTTTTCGACCATATCGTAGAAGGAGTTGAACTCCGCCAAGCGTCCGTCTACAAGCTGAACATCGAGGCCCACATCTTTCCAGCATTGCATATAAAATTTGGCCAGCGGTTCAGCGATGTCCCCACCGCTCATCGCCAAGAAGTTGATCTTGAATTTTTTGCCGTTTGGATCTTCGCGGAGGCCATCGCCATCCACATCTTTATATCCCGCTTCATCCAGCAATTGTTTCGCTTTTTCCGGATTGTACGTATATCCTTTGATGGAGCTGTCATGATAGCCCGGGAACGACGGCGGAATGAGCGTGTTCGCCGGGAAGCGCAAGCCATGATACAGGCGGTCAGCCACCTCTTGGTTGTTGATGGCATACGCCATCGCTTGGCGCAGTTTTTTGTTTTGGAATTTCGGATTGTCCATTACGTTTTCCTGCTTTTTCGCATCCCAATGGCCGAGTTTAAAGCCGATATAGTTGTACGCCAAATCCACTCTACCGATAAACTGAATGTTTTTCGTCCCTTTCGCGTTCAAATATTGGTCAGTCGGGAACTCAGCGACGTCAATTTCGCCTTTTTTCAGCGCTTGCAGGACGACTTGCGGGCTGACGACTTTCAAAATGACGCCTTCCAAGTTCGGTTTGCCAGCCCAGTAGTCATCATTGCGAACAAACTCTACCGACTCGCCCGGAACGATTTTCTTCACTTTAAACGGACCGAACCCGATCGGGTTTTTCCGGATTTTATCCGATTTCGCCAAGTCTTTGATCGGAATGTCTTTCAAGTAATGCTTCGGCAGCGGATACGCCCAAATGCCGGTCAACACCGACGGATTGGCCTGTTTCCATGTGATCGTCAACGTCTTTTTGTCGATGACTTTAATGCCGGAAATTTTATCCGCTTTGCCGCTGTGATATTCTTCCATCCCGACGATCCCTTGGATGAGCGCATCGCCATAGCGGACGCCGGTGTAATCTTTATGGCCGATGACCAAATACGCATACTCCAAGTCTTCAGCGGTCACCGGCTGGCCGTCATGCCAATTCACATTGTCTTTAATATGGATTGTCATCGTCTTTTTATCATCCGACAACTCATACGTGGCAGCCCCATCATTTGTAATTTCATAGTCACCGTTCGTCCGGAAAAGCGACTCGTCAAAAAATTGCAAAATCTCTGCGTCGGGCGCTCCGGTGTAGAATGCATAGCTGAGCGTCCCTTCAAACGGCGTATCGGACACAAGGCCGTATTTCAACACGCCGCCGTCGATGATTTTCCCGTCGTTTTTCACCGTCATCGGGAATTTGCTGATGTCTTCCTTCTGAGCCGCCGGTTTTTCGTTATTGTTGCCCTTTCCGCTCGTTGTGTCGGATTTGCCCGTGCACCCGGCGAGCACGAGCAAGAGCGCGGCGAGAGCCGCCAGCCATTTTCTCTTCACATTTTCTTCCCCCTTATCCTAGTCGTTGTCTTGCATCAGCCGCACGTTTCAGCGCTTGGCCGATGAAATTTATGCACAGCATCATCACTAAAATAAGCAATGACGCAGGCAACCAAACCCACCATTTGTTTTGCAAAACATCCGGGTTGGTCGCATAGCTGACCAACGTCCCTAAGCTCGGCGTGCTCTCCGGCAGCCCGAAGCCAAGATACGTGAGCCCGGACTCGATGCCGATGTTGCCCGCCAAATTTAACGTCAAATTGACGATAATGATCGAGCTGAGGTTGGGCAAAATTTGAAAAATAATGATTTTCCAATCTGGCGTGCCGAGCGTTTTTGACGCGCTGACATAATCCAGCTCGCGCTCGGCCAGCGTTTTGGCGCGGATCAGCCGGGCTTTGCCCGTCCACAAAAACGCGCTCATGATCAAAATGAACGTCAATACATTATATTTAGGCACAATGGCGACAAAAACAATAACGAGCATCAAAAACGGCAGAACGAGAATGAAATCGATGATGCGCATAATGACATTGTCAATCCAGCCGCCAAAATAGCCGGCCACCAATCCGACAATGAGGCCGATCGCCCCAGTGATGAGCGTAATGGCCAGTCCGATCGTAAACGAATTGCGGGCGCCGATGATGAGCTGGCCAAACACGTCGCGCCCTCCGTAGTCTGTGCCAAGCCAGTGTTCCGCTGACGGCGGAGAATAGATGGAAAGAAAATCCACTTTCACGATTTCCTCTTGATCCAAAAAGAGCGACACGCCATAGACGATCGACAAAAGGATTCCTAAAATGATGAGCGAACCAAGCGCGAGCCGATCCCGAACCACCTCCCGCCACATGATCGAAAAGGCGGAAGGGCTTTTCTCGATGTTCGCTCCGGCCGGCGTTGGGCCGCTGATTTCCGCTTTCATGTCAGCTGCCTTCCTCCTTCCCTACTCAATCCGGATGCGCGGGTCGACCGCACTCAAAATGATGTCCGACAACAGAGTGCCCACCAGCGTCGCCAGGCCGGAAATCATGACGAGCGCCGTCACGACGCTGTAATCCCGCTGCATAATCGACTGCAAAAACAGCTGGCCAAGCCCCGGATAGCTGTAGATCGACTCCAAAAACACGGAACCGCCGACAAGCCCGGTGATCTCATACCCTAAAAACGCCGCGATCGGCAAAAACGAATTGCGCAAAATATGGCGCCAATAGATGTGCCGCTCCGGCACGCCTTTCGCCCGCGCCGTTTTCACGAAATCTTTCACTTTCGTATCGACGATTTCGCTGCGCAAATATTGAATCGTAACGACCGTGTTGATGAGCGCTCCCGACAACGCCGGAAGCATGAGATGGTTCAATTTGCTTAAATAGTAAGCGAGCGTCCCTTCCTCGACCTGAACGTCCACGCTGCCGCCGGTTGGAAACCAGCCAAGGTGAAAGCCGAAAATAAACAGCATGATCAAAGCAAAAATGAACAGCGGCGTGGCAAACCCGAGATAGCTGTAGCCGACGATCAGCTTATCAGCCCATGTATCTGTCCATCGCCCCGACACGATGCCAAGCGGAATGGCAATCAGGTACGTCAAAATTAAAATCGCCGCCGACAGCAACACCGTATTCCCGATCCGTCCGGCCAGCAGATCAGTGACCGGCTGCTGGTGGGTATAGGAAAGGCCGAGATCCCCTTGCAGCATGTTTTTCACCCAACGGATGTATTGAATATGTACCGGATCATTCAAGCCAAGTTTTTCCCGCATTTCCTCAAGCGTCTGCGGATCCATTTTCGGGTTGGCCGCCAGCTGCCCCGTCAGCGCATCGCCCGGCATCGCCTTCGCCAGTAAGAAAATGAGGACGCTCAGCAAAAACAATTGCGGAATCATAATGAGGATTCGCCGTAAAATAAATTTCAGCATCTTCCCGTCTTCCCCTCTTTACGGAATGGCCACCGAGTGCGTCGGCGAAATCGGCTTGAGCGGGTGAGCCCGGCCGTTTTCATCAAAATAGCGGGAATACGACTGCTCATATTCTTTTTCCACTTCGCGGCGAAGCGCCTCCTGCCGGCCGCGTTCGCGCGGATCGGCGTTCGGAATGGCGGAGAGCAGACGTTTCGTATAAATATGTTGAGGATTCGTAAAAATCTCCTCGCTCGTCCCTTCCTCCACGAGCCGGCCGCGGTACATAATGCCGATGCGGTCGCACATATGCCGGATGATCCCTAAATCATGGCTGATGAACAAATACGTCAGCCCGTACTCCTGCTGGATTTCTTTCATGAAATTCAACACTTGCGCCTGCACCGACACATCAAGCGCCGACACCGGCTCATCGGCGATGATGAGCTTCGGATTGAGCGTGAGCGCCCGCGCAATGCCGATGCGTTGGCGCTGTCCGCCGGAAAATTCATGCGGATATTTGTAAATCGACTCCGCGCTCAAGCCGACCCGCTCTAAAACGTATTGCACCTTCTGCCGCTCCTCTTGCGGGGACAGGCGTTCAAAATTGCGGAGCGGCTCGGCGACAATGTCGAGCACACGTTTGCGCGGATTGAGCGAAGAATACGGATCTTGGAAAATCATCTGGATGTCTTTCCGATACGGATGAAACTCGCGGCGGCGAAGCTTTGTCAAATCCGTCCCTTCAAACAGCACTTCCCCGGCCGTGGCGCGGATCAAACCGATAATCGTGCGCCCTGTCGTCGTCTTGCCGCAGCCGGACTCGCCGACGAGCCCGTACGTTTCCCCTTTGTTCAGCGTGAAACTGACATCGTCCACCGCGCGGACATGGTCGACCACCCGGCGAAAAAAACCGCCGCGCACCGGATAGTATACTTTCAAATGGTTGACGTTAAGAAGCGCCATAGCCGATTCCACCTACCGTTTGATCATCGGGAAAATAAAAATGTTGATAACATGTGCAACGCACCCAGTGCCCCGGCTCCACTTCCCGCAACTTCGGATCCGATTCGTGCTTATCCGCCCCAATCCAGCTGATGCGCGGCTGGAAGCGGCAGCCGCGCCGCGGCAGTTTATGCAGCGGCGGAACGATCCCTTGGATGACGTGGAGTCGTTCCTTTTTCGTCTGCGCAGACGGGATCGACTGCAACAATGAGCGAGTGTATGGATGAAGCGGACGGTGAAAAATGGTATCGACGTCCGCTAACTCAACGATTTCCCCAGCATACATGACCGCCACACGGTCCGCCATTTCCGCCACCACCCCCAAATCATGCGTGATTAAAATAATGCTCGTTTTCATTTGCCGCTGCAACTCTTTGAGCAGCCCTATGATCTGCGCCTGAATCGTCACATCAAGCGCCGTTGTCGGTTCATCGGCGATGAGCAGGGCGGGCTCGCAGGCGATGGCGATCGCGATGACGACCCGCTGCCGCATCCCCCCGGACAACTCGTGCGGATAACGGTGGTACACCTTTTCCGGCTCCGGAATGCCGACTTTGCGAAGCAAGACGATCGTTCGCTTCTTTTTTTCGGCTGCTGACAGCCGCAGATGGTAATCCATGCTTTCTTCGATCTGCCGGCCGACCGTCATGAGCGGATTGAGCGCCGTTAACGGATCCTGAAAGATCATCCCGATTTCTTTGCCGCGGATGCGATTGAGTTCGGCAACGGAGAGCGACAGCAAATTTGTCCCTTTAAAGTGCAGGCGCCCCTCAATTTTTGTCTTTTCGGGCGGGTGGAGACCCATAATCGACAAAGCGAGTGCGCTTTTGCCGCAACCCGACTCCCCGACGAGAGCGACGACTTCGTTCTCCCCGATCGCCAGCGAAACGTCGTCGACCGCCGCATAATAGTCATCACCGATGCGGAAAGAGATTCGCAACTCCTCAATTTCCAATAACGTTTGCTTTGCCAATGTGTCCTTCTCCCTTTTGTTAGTATTACTAAATTTTAGACTATATATAATATTTAGATAATATTCTATCATTTTTTTTCGTAAATTCAATATTTATAGAAAAAATATCAGTAAATTTTTTGATTCCTTTCCAGTCTTATACCTCATAGAAAAACATGACTGTGAACTACAGCTCAGTTTCAACCACTATTTTTTGGACAATAAATAAGCAGATGCTCCACGAAAGGAACATCTGCCTAAGCAATGAACAAAAAAGTGGAAAAGGACACAGCTTGACCGCGGCCGCCCATTCACGATCGATTATTGCTTTGTTCCCTATAGTTATTTAAACGCCATCGCCGCCCGCACCGCTTTTTTCCAGCCATCGTAGAGCATCGTTCGCTTGTCGTCATCCATCTTCGGCTCAAACCGGCGCTCAAGCTGCCATTGGGCGGCGATGTCATCTCGGCTGTTCCAGTAGCCGACCGCCAGCCCGGCCAAATACGCCGCACCCAAGGCCGTCGTTTCATTCACAACCGGACGTTCGACCGGAACGGCAAGCAAATCGCTCTGGAATTGCATAAGGAAATTGTTTTTCACCGCCCCGCCGTCAACGCGCAACGTGGTCAGCGAGATGCCGGAATCGGCTTCCATGGCGGCGAGCACATCTTTTGTCTGGTAAGCGAGCGATTCCAAGGTGGCCCGGATGAAATGCTCTTTCGTTGTGCCGCGCGTGAGGCCAAACACCGCCCCGCGCACCTCGCTGTCCCAATACGGCGTGCCAAGCCCGACGAACGCCGGTACGACATACACCCCGTCGGTCGACTCGACTTTTTCAGCGTACGCTTCGCTGTCAGCCGCCGTTTTGATCATCCGCAAGCCGTCGCGCAGCCATTGAATGGCCGAACCGGCGACGAAAATGCTGCCTTCAAGGGCGTATTCAACCTTGCCGTCAATTCCCCAGGCGATCGTTGTGAGCAGCCCGTGTTTCGATTGCACCGCTTTTTCCCCCGTATTCATCAGCATAAAGCAGCCGGTGCCGTACGTATTTTTCGCCATCCCTTCCGTAAAGCACGCCTGGCCGAACAAAGCCGCCTGCTGGTCGCCCGCGGCTCCCGCGATCGGCACCTCCACGCCGAAGAAATGATGCGGAACCGTTTTCGCGTATACTTCCGAGGACGGGCGCACCTCAGGAAGCATCGCCTTTGGCACGTTTAAAATCGCAAGCAGCTCGTCATCCCACTCGAGCGTATGAATGTTAAACATTAATGTGCGCGACGCGTTCGAGTAATCGGTTACATGGGCGCGGCCGCCGGACAGCTTCCAAATGAGCCACGTATCAATCGTGCCAAAGAGCAGCTCTCCTCGCTCCGCCCGTTCGCGCGCCCCCTCGACATGGTCCAAAATCCATTTCACTTTTGTCCCGGAAAAATAGGCGTCAATAAGCAAGCCGGTTTTTTCGCGGAATAGCGGGTCATACCCTTTCGCTTTCAGTTCATCGCAAATGCCGGCCGTCTGCCGCGACTGCCAGACGATGGCGTTGTAAATCGGGTTGCCGGTGTCTTTCTCCCACACAACCGTCGTTTCCCGCTGGTTCGTAATGCCGATCGCCGCCACTTGTTCCGGCTTCACTTGCGCCTCGGACAAGACGCTGGCAATGACCGCAAGCACCGATCCCCAAATTTCATTGGCGTTGTGCTCGACCCAGCCGGGCTGCGGAAAATATTGCGTAAACTCTTTTTGCGCCATATGGACGATTTCGCCCTTTTGATTGAACAAAATCGCGCGCGAACTCGTTGTGCCTTGGTCGATGGCTAAAATGTATTGATTCATGACATTCTTCCCCCTTCACCTTTATTTGCTTACAAACCCGGTACGCCAACTAGAGAGAACGGCGGCTTGCGGCGCTGGTTGTTTTTCCTTTTGCCATCTTCGCCGCCGCCAAAACGACTGCGGTTGCCGCCAGCACTCCCCATAATGCGCCTGTCGGTTTTCCCAAGAAAACGGCTTTATAGACCAAACTGCCTAACGCGCCGCCAAGCAGCGGTCCGACGATCGGCACCCACGCATACGCCCAATTCGATGACCCTTTCCCTGGGATTGGCAACAAAAAGTGGGCTAAGCGAGGTCCAAAGTCTCGGGCCGGATTAATGGCGTATCCCGTCGTACCGCCGAGCGACAGTCCAATCGCCACGATCAAAAAACCAACGATAAATGGATTGAGCCCATCAGCGAATTTGTTGGCGCCAATGGCCAAGATGGCCAAAACCAACACAAACGTTCCGATGATCTCGCTAAGCAAGTTGGCAGCCGTATTCGGCACTGCCGGACCCGTCGCAAACACGCCAAGCTTGACACCCGGGTCGTCTGTTTCCTTCCAATGCGGCCAATAGTGGAGATAGACGACGGCAGCCCCAACCATAGCGCCAAGTACTTGTGCCAACACATAGCCAGGGACATCTTTCCATGGAAAATCACCGCTTATGGCCAATGCCACTGTCAGCGCTGGATTGAGATGGGCGCCGCTATACCGGCCGACAGCGTATACGGCCACGGCCACCGCCAGCCCCCACCCCATCGTAATGACAATCCAGCCCGAATTGGCCGCATATGATTTCTTTAAATTGACCCCGGCGCACACACCAGCGCCGAAAATGATGAGCAGTGCCGTGCCGATGAATTCCCCTAAAAATGGCGACATTTGTTCTCTTCCCCCTTTTCATTCGTGATTTCCTCTGCTATTTCCTGCTTGGGCGGCCCCTCCGGAGGGTTAGCCGTTGGGTGGAAAAACAAAAACCCACACACTTCCCCGCTAAGCAACGAGGAATATGTGTGGGTCTCCGCTTCTCCACCACAACGTTATTAACTTGCTTTTAGCATATCATCTGTTGAAAACGCTGTCAACCTATTTCTTCGGCAAAATTTGCACGTAATCGAAGTCGAGCGTATCGACCGCGTCTTCGATATGAAGGCGGGTGATGAACCGGTACGACTGGCCGGGGCGCGATGGCGGCAAGGTTTCTGGAATCATGTAGGAAAACGGGATTTCCTTTTTCTCGCTCGGCTTGATCCAAAACGCTCCGGCCGCCGGAATGACGGCGACAATGGCATCCAGCTCCTTGCCGTTTTCGATTGTTTTTTGCACGAGCTCCACATCGAGCCGCTCGATCCTTTGTTCCACCGTTCCGCCGTAAATGTGGACGATCCCTTGAATCATTTCCCCCTGGCGCCATAACGATTTATTTAAGATCAAGTCGACGTGCGCCGACCCGACTCCGACTCTTGACATCATTTTGCGCAATAACACCGTAGTCACCTCTTTGTCTCTCTTGTCATATCATCATACGAAAAAACGAAGCCGCTTGTTTCAACGCGAGCCAAAAAATAAACAGACGATGCTGGCGCGGCACGTCTGCCCCTGGGAGAAACAGGGACGAATGCGGCTTGTTTTGTTACCGCTTACATTCGAGATTACCGCATTCGCCTTCCGCTGTCAATTGGTTATTCGTACACATTTTCGTTTTCGATAATGTAATCGATTCGAATGACCGGGACGTCCTGTTGCTCGACTTCCGCGACAATCAAGCCGACGCGGTCATTATAGATGCAAAACATATCCTGCCCTTTGCGAAACGCCGACTCTCCGTACGAAAGAACCATGTGGTAAATTTTATTGTCGCTGAAATAACGGCGGCTGACCCGGCTCCCTAACCGGACGATCACTTCTTTTCCCGCGATTTTTCCGCGGTACATCCGCTCTCCCCCTTTTTGTCGTTCCTATTCCAATGTATGGGCGTTGTGGCCCGCTCATGACTATTTTCTCCCCCAGCGGCCCGTTTTCCTTTTCAACGCATTGTTTTTCGGGCCGGCAAACAATTTTTTCGGAAATTTCCTTTCTTTTGCTTGACGCGGCCACCCGCGGTAGTGTATAGTAAAGTCATCATATAACAGAATATATTTCAGGCATTCAACATGAAGGTGCATCTTGGATGGCTGTGAAGTATATTTTGTTATTTGATAAAAATCTTGAGGTTAGCCGAACAGGCTAAAGGTATTAGGAGGAATTCAGTATTATGCAACGTGGTAAAGTAAAATGGTTTAACAACGAAAAAGGCTACGGTTTCATCGAAGTGGAAGGCGGTTCCGACGTATTCGTCCACTTCACGGCGATCCAAGGTGAAGGGTTCAAAACGTTAGAAGAAGGCCAAGAAGTTTCGTTTGAAATCGTCCAAGGAAACCGCGGACCGCAAGCAGCGAACGTTGTCAAATTATAAGACTTCGTTGACATAGACGAGAGAACGGGAGCGGAAAGAAAGGCATCCTGCACCATCGCAGGATGCCTTTTTCATTTGATTGGCATAAATTTCACCAAACGGCAAACAATAAAGAAAGGGAGGTGTTCATATGGCCAGACGCGATGCCGACGTACATACGGGATACAACGATGTAAAGCAAGTGGAAATGTTCGTCGAAACGGCGGAGAAAATGGTCGGCCAGGCGACGATGCAACTCGACCCCGAGATGCTTCGCCATGCCGAACAAGCGGTGAAAAACGCCCGCGACCAACTTGCGCGCGCCCGCCAAGAAGCAACGGGCGTCGACGGTGATTTTCTCGCCCGTTGCGAACAAACATTGGCCCGCGCCGAACACCAGCTTCGCGAGGCGCAGCAATAAGGCAAGCAAGATGGAGCTTCGCTGTGCGAAGCTCTTTTGGCTTATATCCCCACTTGCTAAAGAAAACGAAGCAAACTGGCATTCTTTTGAGAAAACAGGCGAAAAAACCTGCTTTGCTGGCACAAGAAGTTATCTGATCTGCCTGTCAGCGGTGAAACGCCGTTCCATCGCTTGTCTCTTCAGTGCGCAAGAAGAAAACAGAGCGCCCCCCGCTTTCTGATCCGCCATTATCGACGCGGACGCGGCGGCGCTGATAGAAGCATCTCCCCGTACTGCCGCATTTGTTCCCCGACCGTGCATTGCTGGATGCAAAACGATTGGGCGTACGTTTTGCCGTACTCTTTCCGGAACGTGCTTTTTAAAAAGCAGCCATCGCAGTACGTTTCCTCCAGCCAAGCGATTTGGTCCAATATTTCTTTGCGTCGGTTCCGCTTCTTTCCCATACGACCTTACCCTTTCCCTGTCAATTCCGTTCGGCTTGTGATGATCTGCCCTTCAAGCGCCTGACGGGCGAGCGAATCCGCCTCTTTATTTTGTTTGCGCGAAATCGGCTCGTACGCCGGCTCGATGTGAAGTTCGCGCATTTTCGCTTCAATGCGGTCAAGCCAGGTGTTGAAATCGTCCTCAAAACACGGCCAATCACCGGACAGCTGCTTTAACACGACGTGGGAGTCGCCGCGGAACGTCACCGGCAAATGATGGACGCCAAGCTCCTCAAGCAGCTGCATGACAAACCAAAATGCCGCATACTCCGCCTCATTATTGGATTTGATTTCGCCAAGTCGACGGTTGGCGCGCAACCGGTAGCGATGGTCGTTTTGCTTATAGTATACGACCGCGCCGGCGCCGCCTTGGGACGTCTCATGGTCAAAGCCGCCGTCGAAATACACAACAATCTCATGCGGCTCGCCGCCGATCTCCTCAAGCAGCTTTTGCAGCTCTTTTTTTGACCACACCGTACCGTTTCGATCAACAAACTCAACTGTTTTCGTCCGCCCGGTTTTTTCAAAATCATCTGCCAAAGTGAGCGCCTTTTTGGCCTCCACCCAATCGGAAACAAGAAACGCCTCTTGTTTTTTCGGTGTGATATATGTCCAGTGGATTTGTACATCCAACGTTGGGTCACCCTTCCGCATGGCGATGATCGGAGCTGGTTTTTATTTTACCACACTTTCGCCCTTGTTCATTACCTAATATTATGCGCAAATTCTTTTCGTATCAACCATTTTGCCGCAGGCACCCATCTTTTTTCCAAAATATCTGTCTTTTCCGGCCTATTTGTGGTACACTAGCAGCTAGCCCCCAAAATGAGATAGGGCGCAACCATAATGAAGAGGGAGGATTCGAATTGAAGCGTCAAACCATAGCCGATCTGAGTCTGCTAATGGTGACCTTCGTCTGGGGTGCGACGTTTGTCGTCGTCCAAAATGCCATTTCGTTTTTGGAGCCGTTGTCGTTTAACGCCGTTCGCTTCAGTTTGGCCGGCTTGTTGCTTCTCGCCTGGATCACCGCCGTTTCCCGTCCGCTCTTCGGTCAGTTGTCATGGCAGGTCATCGGCGCCGGGGCGTGGATGGGGCTATGGCTGTTTTGCGGCTATGCATTCCAAACGGTCGGGCTGTTGTACACCACTTCCTCGAAAGCTGGCTTTATTACTGGACTGAGCGTTGTGCTCGTGCCGCTGTTTTCCTTTTTGATTTTAAAGCAAAAACCGTCTGTGAATGCGGCCATCGGAGCAACACTTGCTGCGTTTGGCCTGTATTGGCTGACGGGGGGAGCGGAGCTGTCGTTCAATCAGGGGGATTTCTTTGTCTTGCTCTGTGCTGTTTCCTTTGCCATGCACATTATCGTCACCGGCCTCTATTCCTCTCGGTATTCAACGATGTTGTTGACGATGGTGCAAATTTTCACCGTCGCCGCGCTCTGTTTCGTCTTTGCCTTTTGGTTTGAAGATGCCGACGACATGTGGAATATAGCGGTGCTCCGCCGCCCGGAAGTATGGGGAGCGCTCGCTGTGACATCGCTGCTGGCGACGACCGCGGCGTTTCTCATCCAAACAGCGGTGCAAAAATATACGACTCCCGCCCATGTCGCTCTCATTTTCGCCATGGAGCCGGTGTTCGCCGCTTTGACCGCCTACCTTTGGGCTGGGGAACAGCTGTCGCCATCGGCCTGGCTTGGCGGCGCTGCGATTTTGGCCGGCATGATTTTCGCCGAACTGCCAAGCATGCGCCTCTGGGGCAGACGGTGGCGGGAAAAGCGGAACATCCCATCGTAGCCGCAACGATTGCTCTTAGCGAAAAACAGTGAAGCTTTCCTCCTTTGCTTATATTTTGACCAAGGGCGGCCATACTATCCGTAAAGAGCGGAGGTGAGAGCAATGACCAAAAACGGCGGCCGAAACCGCGGCACGAAGGCGCCGGGCGTCAACCCGCAAGGCTTTGGCCAAGACGGAACGTTCACCCCGGATCCAAAAAGCAAGCTTGAGAACGCAGCGAAAAAGCTCAACACAAAATAAAAGCAGGCTTCCCGATATGGGAGCCTGCTTTTTGTCGTTATTGTTTCACTTTCGCCAATTTTTCGCGCAACACCATTTGCAAAATGCCGCCGTGGCGATAGTAGTCGATTTCGACTTCGCTGTCAAAGCGGACGATGACCTCAAATTCTTTCTTCTCACCCGTATCCGGGTTCGTCGCCGTCACTTTGACGAGATCGCGCGGTTTGACGTTTTCATCGATGTGAATGTCGAACACTTCTTTGCCCGTCAAGCCGAGCGTCTCCGCATTTTCGCCTTCTTTGAATTGCAACGGCAGGACGCCCATCAAGACGAGGTTCGAGCGGTGGATGCGCTCAAAGCTTTCGGCGATGACCGTTTTAATGCCGAGCAAGAACGTCCCTTTCGCCGCCCAGTCGCGCGAGCTGCCCATGCCGTAGTCTTTGCCGGCGATGACGACAAGCCCAGTGCCGTCTTGTTTATATTTCATGCACGCATCGTACATCGACATCACTTCGCCGGTCGGCCAGTACGTCGTATAGCCGCCTTCCGTGCCCGGCGCAATTTGGTTGCGGATGCGGATGTTGGCAAACGTGCCGCGCATCATCACTTCATGGTTGCCGCGCCGCGAACCGTACGAGTTGAAGTCTTTCGGCTCGACGCCTTTCGAGATCAAATATTGGCCTGCCGGCGTGTTTTTGCCGATCGACCCAGCTGGCGAAATATGGTCAGTCGTGACCGAATCGCCGAACTTGCCGACGACGCGCAAGCCGGTGAGAGGTTCGACTTTGCGCACTTCCGGCGACAAGCCTTCAAAGAACGGCGGATTTTGAATGTACGTCGAGTTTTCATCCCATTGATAAAGCGGCTCATCCGTCGTTTCGATGGCGTTCCAGCGCGGATTGCCGTCGAACACGCGCTCATATTCTTTGCGGAACAGTTCCGGATCGACCGCTTGTTTCACGACGGCTTTTACCTCTTCCATCGACGGCCAAATGTCGCGGAAGTAGACGTCATTGCCGTCTTTGTCTTTGCCAATCGGCTCGTTCAACAAGTCAATGTCGACCGTGCCGGCGAGCGCATAGGCGACAACAAGCGGCGGCGATGCCAAATAGTTGCCTTTGACAAGCGGGTGGATGCGGCCTTCAAAGTTCCGGTTGCCGGATAGGACGCTTGTCACAAGCAGATCGCTTTCCGCGAGCGCTTTTTCGAGCTCCGGCGCAAGCGGACCCGAGTTGCCGATGCATGTCGTGCAACCGTAGCCGACGACGTTGAAGCCGAGCTGTTCAAGATACGGAAGCAGCCCCGAGTCACGCAAGTAGCCGGTGACGACTTTCGAGCCCGGCGCGAGCGACGTTTTCACGTATTTCGGCACTTGCAAGCCTTTTTCAACCGCTTTTTTCGCCACTAAGCCAGCGGCGACGAGGACGTACGGGTTCGACGTATTCGTACAGCTTGTGATCGCCGCGATGACGACAGCGCCCGTTTTCAATTTCACTTGTTCGCCGTTCAGCTCGACCGTAATTTCCCGCTCTAAGTCCGCTTCCGTCAAGCCAAAGCCTTGGTTGCCTTGCGGGGCTTTCACCGCGTCGCGGAACGACTGTTTCATTTTCGAGAGCGGGATCAAGTCTTGCGGCCGTTTCGGCCCCGACAAGTTCGTTTCGATTTCCGACAAGTTGATTTCAACGACATCCGTAAACACCGGCTCCGGTGCATCCGGCGTGTAGAACAAACCGTTCGCTTTGCAATACGCTTCGACGACTTGAACGTGATGTTCGTCGCGGCCGGTCAAGCGCAAATAGTCAAGCGCTTCGGCGTCGACCGGGAAGAAGCCGCACGTTGCCCCGTATTCCGGCGCCATGTTGGCGATCGTCGCCCGGTCCGCAAGCGGCAAAGTCGCCACTCCTGGTCCGAAAAATTCGACGAATTTGCCGACGACGCCTTTTTTCCGGAGCACTTGCGTCACCTTAAGCGCCAAGTCGGTGGCCGTCGCTCCGTCCGGCAGCTTGCCTGTCAGGCGGACGCCGATGACTTCCGGCACCGGGAAGTACGACGGTTGGCCGAGCATGCCGGCTTCCGCTTCAATGCCGCCGACCCCCCAGCCGAGGACGCCGAGGCCGTTGATCATCGTCGTATGCGAGTCCGTGCCGACAAGCGTATCCGGGAATGCTTCGTACTCGCCGTTTTCCCCTTCGACCGCGTGAACGACGCTTGCCAAATATTCCAAGTTCACTTGGTGGACGATCCCCGTTGCCGGCGGAACGGCGCGATAGTTATCAAATGCTTTTTGCGCCCATTTCAAAAACTTGTACCGTTCGGCGTTCCGTTTGAATTCCAAATCCATGTTGTACTCAAGCGCATCGTCCGACCCGTAGCGGTCGACTTGCACCGAGTGGTCGATGACGAGATCGACCGGAATTTCCGGGTTGATTTCGTACGGATCGCCGCCCAAATCGGCCATCGCTTTGCGCATCGAAGCCAAATCGACGACCGCCGGCACGCCGGTGAAGTCTTGCAAAATGACGCGCGACGGCTTAAACGGCACGTCAATGTCTTTCATTTCCGGCGTTCCCCATTTCGCCAAGTTTTCGACGTGCTCTTTCGTGATGACGCGGCCGTCGACTTGGCGAAGCACCGATTCAAGCAATACTTTGATCGAGTACGGCAGGCGGCTCACCTGGCCGATGCCCGCTTCTTCAAGCGCTTGCAAACGGTAGTAGTTGTAGGTTTTGCCGTTTACAACAAACGAAGAGCGGGCGTTGAACACATCTTGTTTCGCCATATGTATAACCCCCTTCACTTCACAATAATACTATACTATTTTTTCGCACAAAAGTCGAAAAAATAGCATGAATTCTCCCAATCCCCATAAAGTTCGGCACGACTTTATCTTATTACAGAACAGGACAAGTTGTAAATAATGATTTCCAATGTCTCGCCATATTACTTCCTTACCGCGGCAAAAGAGGAATAAGGCGCCCGTTTCATCGCAAACTAGAAGCGGAGGTGAAACGAATGGCGAAGCGAAAAGCAAACCACGTGATCCCTGGCATGAACGCCGCCAAAGCGCAAGGAATGGGCGCCGGATACAACGAAGAGTTTTCCAATGAACCGCTGACCGAGGAGCAGCGCCAAAACAACAAAAAACGAAAAAAGAACCAATAGCGTGGCGGCCATTTCGCCATCCCGGCCTGCCATAGCATGCAAAAAGGGAATGTCCGCCGCCGGCATTCCCTTACTCGTTTTCATTGACTTCGTCAACGATCGCCTGCAAATCGCTGCGGAATTTTTCGAGCTGCACGCGTTGTGTCTCCGAGGCAACTTCGAGCGCGTTTTCAATTTGGGCGAACGCCTCGTTTACTTCTTGCCGAAGATGGGTCAGCTGGTGGCCGTAGTCGGCTTGATCACGCACCAAGTGATCGTGCCATTCTTTCGCTTCCATCGTCGCCTTTTGCGCTGCTTGAAACGCCTCTTGCTTCGTTTTATGGTAAACCATGGCTCGTCCCTCCTTCGCAGTCATCGCGGTCGTTCACTACTTATCGTTTCAAACCGGGCGCAAATTATGCGCCGAATAAGCGAAAGCACAACGCCGCATGCTAACGGACAAAGGAGGGACAACAAATGACGAACAAAAACGACGGCAAAGATATGCGCAAAAACGCCCCAAAAGGCGACAATCCTGGGCAGCCGGAGCCGCTTGACGGTTCGAAAAAAGTGAAGAACCGCAATCACACGCGGCAAAAGCACAACACAAGCCACGATATGTGACGCAAACAAGCGGAGTTTTCCTTCTCCGTTCAGCCGAGACCGGCGGCAGCCGGGAGGGCTGAACGGCTGGTGCTATTATGTTTACATAATAAAATTATTGTAAAATCAACAAAGCGGGCGGTCGCTAGAACAGCCCGTTGCCGCCCGCCTTGGGTTCATTCCCGTTGAAGCAAATCATCCTCCCCGGGCAACAAGCCGGCCGACGGCGATTATGATTCGGCTGTTTGCCGCTTAAGCGCTTCATACAGCTCCACGAATTCAGCGGCTAAATCCTTGACCGTGATCGCCGTCATTAAATGATCTTGGGCATGCACCATCAGAAGCGTCACCACCGGCTGCCCGCCGCTATGCACAAAACAAAAGAACGAGGCCTTATTCGACCCCGTTCATCTCGTGAAGACATGGTGCCCGATGCGAATCGTCACCGGACGCGACAACATCCATTTGTCTTTTGTGATTTTCGGATTGTAGAAATAAAGCGAGCCGCGGCGATCGTTTGGGAATAAGGCTAGCGCCTTGTCGACCGCCTCGTAATCCTGCTTTGTCGGCTGAATGCGGGTCAATTTCCCCGTTTTGGCTGGTACAAACGCGTAGCCGGATTTCGTTTTTTGATAAATGACGCCGCGCACCGTCTTTGGAAACTCCGGATGCTTTGTGCGGTTTAAAACCACAAGCGCCACTTCCACCTTGCCGGCAAACGGCTCGCTCGAACCGGTCTCCGCTTGCACAAGCTGGGCGAGCAGCTTCCGGTCAGCGGCGCTTAATGAGATCGATTTCTTCTTTGCCGGCGCCGAAGCCGATCGCTTCGCCGCAGCCGGCACTTTCAGCTTTTCGCCGACATAAATAGCATCGCTTTTTAACCCGTTTAACGACTTTAACGAAGCAACCGAAGTATGATATTGTTTGGCGATCTTCGACAACGTATCGCCTTTTTTCACTTGATAGTATGTATACGAGCCAGCCGCTTCCGCCGACAGCTCATGAGAGCTTAACGCCATACAGCAAATGATCGTGAGCGCTGCAATCGTCTTTTTCACTCTGCGCATCCCCCTCATCGTTGCCTTTTGGCTTTTTTTCTTTGTTTACTAGATTAGCAGGCAAAGAAGGGAACGTCACTGTATATCTTTTCCATACAAAGCGGCCGGCGGCTTTCAATCCATTGGCGCTGTAAGGCGGGACAAGCTTTTTTACAGTTGCATTACAGTTGCGTTACGGTTCGTAACAAGCCGCCGTTTGAAACTTGCCAAACAGCAAGCTTTTCGACATAATAGTAGACGAATCTTGCCTATGGCAAAACAGTTGATCATCATGTTGGGGTGGGGATCGTGCTGACCGGATGGTTTCTTTGGTTTATTTTGCTTTGGGTCGTCTTTTTGCTTGTCATGATGTCGATCGGCGGCTTTTTCATGTTCCGCAAGTTTTTGAAGCGGCTGCCGAAAGAAGATGGGAAATCGGAGCTCGACTGGCAGGAATATTACATTGAACAGACGCGCCATTTATGGGGGGAAGAAGAAAAAGCGCTGCTTGAGGAATTGGTTCGCCCTGTGCCGGAATTGTTCCGCGACGTCGCGCGGCAAAAGATCGCCGGCAAAATCGGCGAGCTTGCGCTCAAAGAGCAGGCGCCGCGCATCACACGCGACTTGCTGATCCGCGGCTACATCATCGCAACCCCCAAGCGCGACCATAAGTTTTTAATCCGGACATTGCAGGCGAAGAACATCGATCTCGCCCCTTATAAACATTTATTGGAAAGCCGCTGACGTTCCGCCTTTCGTCTAAGGCTGGCCGGCGGCTTTCGTCTGTTTCAGCATGAAAAAAGCGGCCCAAACAAGCAGCTTTTTAGGCCGGGACCGACGACTTCAGCTCCGTCTGCGGGACAATTCCAGGGAAGCGAAGTGAAGTGGCTTGGCGCAACAAAAAAGGGAGCTGTCCATCAGCGGGACAGCTCTTTATGTTAGCACTGGCGGTTTCAGCTGCGCCGCCAGCTTTCTATACGAAACGTACATCGCAATCCGCCATGGGACGATCATCGAAAACGCGAGCAAATAAAACATGCCGCTTAACTGGCGGTAGTCGATCGTTCGTCCTAAATACGTTTTCAAGCCAAGGCGAATGACAATCAGCCCGAGCAAAATCCAAATAAAGGATTTTGAGCGTTTCAAATAAATATCGTTGCCGCGGATTTCAAATTTTGACGTTTTAATGAGAAACAGCGAGAAAAACAGGCCGAGAATGACCGCTTCGATGAGCTCCCCGCGCGTAACGCGAAAGACCGGATCGATGAACATCAGCGCCCCGGTGCTCATAAACAGCGGCGGCAAAATAATTTTTTTGGCATTCGTCGGCTTTTCCGACGCCTTCATGCGCACAAAAAAGATGAAAAACGCCATCACAACGGCGATGAGCGATGTAATGAACGCCAAAGCCATCACCTTCTTCGGACAAAATTCACGGACAACGCTATTATAGCAAAAACCGCTCCGCTTGCCTACCGTCCTCTCCAGCCGCCCCCGCCTTCGCCAAACATCGCGCTCGCTTCATCCCTCTCGCTTGCCAAGAGGAACGCAGCCAGCTGTCTTCCGGCGGTCATAAGCCGGCGCCTTCCTATGCCGTACGGAGCCGAAGCCCGCTTACAAAAGACGGGCAATCGCCTCGAGCACGCGGGTTTCTTCAAACGGCTTGACGATGAAGTCGGCCGCTCCGGCTTCAATTGCCTCAACAACCATACGCTGCTGCCCGAGCGCCGAGCAGATGATGATTTTCGCCCCCGGATCGATCTCCTTAATCGCCCGCACCGCTTCAATCCCATTCATGACCGGCATCGTAATGTCCATGATGACAAGATCGGGGCGCAGCCGGCGATACAGCTCGACCGCCTCTTTGCCGTTTTCCGCCTCACCGGCTACGGTGTGACCCTTTTTTTCCAGTATGCGCGCCAGCGTTACCCGCATAAACTTCGCATCGTCAGCAATTAAAATGGCAGCCATCTTTCCACCATCCTCTCCTCAACGATATTCCTCCAACAACAGCCGCACAAAGGGCGGCTCCATCGCCGCTAAAAGCCAGTAAATCCGCCAAACAAGCTTGTCGTATAAGCAATCAGCTTTGTCATCCAGTCAAAGTACAAAACGACGCCCATCGCCACCATGACATAGCCGCCCGCCTTCATGATGGATGCGCTATGGCGGCGGATCCATTGCAGCTTGCCGATAAAAAACGACAAAATGAAAAACGGAACGGCAAATCCGAGCGTATAAGCAAGCATATACACCATTCCTGAGCCCGGGTTGGTGGCGGCTAGAGCGACAACCGCCACCAAAATCGGCCCCATGCACGGCGTCCAACCGGCGGCGAATGCCATGCCGATCAGCACGGAGCCGACATATCCCGGTGGCCGTTCACGAAACGAAATGCGCCGGTCTTTCAGCAAAAACGCCGGCTTCCACAGCCCGGCGACGACGAGGCCGAGAGCGACGATCACGACCGCGCCGATTTGCCGGATCGCATCTTGATAATCAACAAACAGCCTTCCAAGCAGCGAGGTGCCAAAGCCAAGCGAGATAAAAATGAGCGAGAAGCCGAGCAAAAAGCAAAGCGTATGCCATAAGCTGCGGCGGTTGAGCATGGCGTTTTCCTCTTTCAGCTCGCTGACCGACACGCCGGTGATATACGATAAAAACGCCGGATAAAGCGGCAAGCAGCACGGGGAAATAAACGACAAAAACCCGGCGCCGAACGCTAAAAATAGATTGAGATCATTCATTGGTGAACCAGCCCCTGCTTTTTTACTTTTTATTTTAGCAGAATTCCTTCTTCCCGTAACGTGTTTCTCATTGTTCCTGGTCAATTTTTCTATTTTCCATTTTTGCGTTCACTGATAAAATAGTATAAAGCACCATACACAATACTTCAAGCAAAGGACGGTCGATTCGTGCCGAAATGCAAATTGTTGACCTTGATTGAACAAAAGCGGATGGAGCTTGTCGACACGGTGGCCAAAACAGGGTTAAACTCGGCGGCGGCCATGAAAATCAGCAAAGAACTTGACACGTTGCTCAACGCCTATCAACGCGAACAAACCAAGCGGCGAAAGCAAAGCGCCTCCCGCTAGACGGGACAGGGCGCTTTCTTCTTTTTGTTCCAAGCAGGGGCGGCAAAACGCCGCCATTTACGCATGGGCGTCGACAAGGCCGTTTTGCAGCAAGTACATTTGGTAGTAAAGCCCTTTTTGCGCCAGCAGTTGCTGATGCGTGCCGCGCTCGATGATTTCGCCGCGGTGGAGGACGAAAATTTGATCGGCGTCTTGGATCGTCGATAGGCGGTGGGCGATGGCGATTGTTGTCCGCCCTTTCCGCATGCGCATGAGCGCATCTTGAATCGCTTCCTCTGTTTCGGTGTCAATATAGGCGGTCGCCTCATCGAGCACCAAAATTTTCGGATCAGCAGCGATCGTGCGGGCAAAGGAAAGAAGCTGGCGCTGACCGCTTGATAACGTCGCCCCGCGCTCGGCGAGCACATGGTCGTAGCCGCCGGGCAATTGCTCAATAAACGCATCGGCCTGCACGAGCCGGGCGGCCTCCTTAATGGCTTCGTCGTCCAATTCCTGATTATACATGCGAATGTTCTCTTTGACCGTCCCGTAAAACAAAAACGGATCTTGCAAGACAAGGCCGAGGCGGCGGCGCAGCTCAGCGCGCGAGTAATCGCGGATCGACCGGCCGTCAAGCAAAATATTGCCGCGGTCAAACTCATAAAAGCGCATGAGCAAGTTGATGATCGAACTTTTGCCGCTGCCGGTATGGCCGACAAACGCGACCGTCTGCCCTGGACGGATGACAAACGACAGCCGTTTCAGCACATCCCGTTTGCCGTCGTAGGAAAAGCTGACATCACGAAATTCGATTTCCCCGCGCTCGATCACATGCGGCGACCAATCTGGATTGACCGGCTCCTCTTCTTGATGATCAAGAAGGGCGAACACGCGAGAGGCGGAAACGATCGCCTGCTGGTAAAGAGACAGGCGCATCATCATTTGCGTCACCGGTTCGAAAAAGCGCTCCAAATAGTTGACAAACGCGTACAGCACGCCGATCTCAACTGGGCTGTCAAGCGCCGTGATGCCAAAAAAGCTGAGCACGACCATGATCGACAACATATACACCATATCGATCGCCGGCCGAAGCAGCAGTCCATCGAGGCGGATGTTTTTCATCCCCGCCTTGTAATGCGCTTCATTGACGGCGGCAAACTCTTGATATAAACGGCGCTGCTGGCGGAACGCTTGAATGACGGCCATCCCTTGCAGCGATTCGTTCAATTTGGCGTTCAGTTCGCTCAGCCGTTCGCGCATCTCTTGATAAAACACCGAGCTGTAGCGGCGGTACGTGTGCATGATGAACGCGATAGCCGGGAGGATGAACAGGCAAAACAACGCAAGCTTGGCGTCAAGCGAAAACATGGCGACAAACACGCCGATGACAAACAAGCCGTTTTGCACAAAGGCCGCTAGGACGCTGATGAACATGTCCTTGATCGCTTCCGTATCGTTCGTCACCCGCGAAACGATGCTTCCGCCCGGCGTCCGGTCAAAATAGCTCATCCCGAGCCGGTGCACTTTCGCAAACACATCCATCCGCAACGCTTGAATGACGTGCAAAGCGAGCCGCTGAAACTCAACAAGCTGGAAGTAGGAAATGATCGTTTTCAAGATGAGCACGCCGAGATAGGCGGCGGCCAGCGCCGCCACCGGTCCAAAAGCAAGGCGGCCCGGCACCAAATAGTCGTCAATGAACACTTTCACCAAATACGGGCCGGAAAGCTCCCCGGCCGCTGCCAACAGAAGAAGCGTAAACGCAAGCGCAGTTTCTTTTTTGTATCTTCCCATATAAGCGAGCAGCCGCCATAAGACGCGCCGCTGCTCTTTTGTTGTCAACCATCGGTCGTTCATCCGCTTCCCCCTATCTCACAAACAACTTGTATTTTCAGGCTTTTCGCTCCGCTCGTTTTTGGCTAGAGCTCGAACGTTCAGGCCTGTTGTCACTCCGCAAGCTCCTCAAGCTGCTGGCGTCGGTGCATGTCACGATACCAGCCGTCTTCTGCCATCAGCTGCTCGTGCGTTCCGGCCTGCACGATTCGCCCCCCGTCAAGGACGAGAATCCAATCGGCATGCTCAACCGCGCTTAAACGATGAGCGGCGATGATCGTCGTTTTTCCGCGCCGCTCCTGTTTGAGCGCCGTTAAAATCCGCGCCTCGGTCTTCGCATCCACGGCCGACAACGCGTCATCAAAAATGAGCACTTCCGGGTCAATGAGAAGCGCCCGGGCGATTGACAGCCGCTGTTTTTGCCCACCGGATAGGGAAACGCCGCGCTCGCCGATGACCGTCTCATACCCGTCGGGAAACTGCAAAATGTCATCATGAATGTCGGCCAGCCGCGCCGCCCGGACGACCTCGTCCTCTCCGGCTTCCGGCTTAGCAAAGGCGATGTTGTCGCGGACAGAGGCAGAAAACAAGAAATGGTCTTGCGGCACGTAGCCGATCGCCGAACGGAGCGCGAAAAGCGTATAATCGCGGATGTCGCGGCCGCCGAAGCGAATCTCGCCGTCATAGCCGTCAAACTCGCGCAGCAGCAGGCGAAGCAGCGTCGTTTTTCCCGCCCCCGTTTTGCCGACGACGCCAAGCGTCGCCCCGCGCTTGAGCTGAAAACGAATGTCCCGAAGCGCCGGCTTCGCCTCCCCCGGATAGGCAAATTGACGAACATCATACTCAATGTCGCCTTGCGGAGCGATGTGAAGGGCATCGGGACGTTCGTTGATTTCATCTTGTTCAGCCAACAGCGCCCGCACCCGGTCGTACGAAGCGCGCCCTCGCTCAACAATGTTAAACAGCCAGCCGAACGCCAACATCGGCCAAATGAGCAGGCCAAGGTAGGTCGTAAACGACACAAGCTCGCCGATCGTCAATTCGCCGGCCAGAACCATTTGGCTGCCAAACGCCACAGCGAGAAAAAACGACAGCCCAACAAGCAGCCCGATCGTCGGATCAAACAAGGCGTCAATTTTGGCGACGGCAACGTTTTTCGCCACGACGTCTTCCGATTGGCGGCGAAACGCCTCGACATCGTGTTCCTCATAGCCAAACGCCTTGATGACGCGGATGCCGCTGATGCTTTCCTGCACCTTGTCGTTCAACGATGAAAACGCCTCTTGCGCCGTTAAAAACCGACGATGGAGCATCGTTCCATAGCGGCTCGTCGCCGCCGCCATCACTGGCATCGGCAATAGGCTGATGAGCGTCAGCTTCCAGCTGATCGAAAACGCCATCGTTGCCAACACGAACCCGCCAAGCGTCACCGAGTCAACAAGCGTCAAAATGCCGCTTCCGGCCGTCTGCTGAATCGCCTGCAAATCGTTCGTCGCATGGGCCATTAAATCGCCGATCCGCTTCCGTTGGTAAAACGACGGCGACATGTTCGTAAAATGTTGATACAGCTCGTTGCGCAGCTGGCGGGCAAGCTTGACCGCCGAACCGAAAATGAAAATGCGCCAAGCGTAGCGGAGCCCGTAAAGCGCCGCCGCAACGGCGGCGAGGACGGCGATCCAGCGGATGAGCACCTCTTTTGTCATCGTTCCGTTTTTCATATGATCGACCAACAAGCCGATCACCTTCGGCGGGACCGTCTCTAAAAACGCAACGAGGACAAGCACGAAAATGCCGGTGATATACGCCTTCTTTTCTTGGCGAAAAAACCAAAACAAATCGCGAAACACGCGCACGCGCTCCACCTCCTTTCGTTTGGCTGACGAACAATCGCCATATTATTGTAACAAAACTAGAAAAATTTTGAAAGAACATTTTTGCAAAATAAAAAGACACTCTCGATCGAGTGTCTGTTGCGCTTATTTCAGCTGATTGTTCATCATTTTCATCATCTGATTGATTTTCTTCTGCGACGGAGTCATCCCCATTTGCATCATCATCATGCGAATCATTTGTTCATTGATCGGCGGGTTTTTCTTCAAATAATTGATCATCGTTTTGCGGGCGACGAAAAATCCGATCGCCACCCCGGCGATGAGCGCCAGCACGCCAACGAGAATCGTACCCCACATAACAGCGATTTTCCTCCTTCTTGTTGTCTCCCTAACAGTGTACTAAACGATGCGTCATTAGACAATATTTCGCGACAAAAATCTTTTCATTACGCAAATTTTCTTCCTTGCGCAGGCGCAGACAGCCAGTAGTAATCGGCAAAATCAGCGTCGACTGCCAAAAACGTCGGCGCCAACCGGGAGAGCGCTCGCCCGATGTCCGCGGCAAGCGGCGCGCTGTCGGCGACAAGAAGCAAGCGGCGCTTTTGCACGACAAGCAACGCTTCCTCACCGGCGTCGTTTTGCAAAACAAACATATTGCGCTCCAAATTTTTGCCGACGCGGCCGGCAAAATATTGCTTTAAGCCGAGTTCCAGGCGCGAAAATGACAGCCGTTCGGTGATAAATTCGACTTGCTTGCGGCAAATCGCCTTCAGCGGCGCTTTCGCGTATTGATGCTCACGAAGCAGTTCGACAATTTTTTCTGCCCGATGGCGGTAATGCGACGCCACATCGTCATTCAACAAATAAATCCAATAGCGGACCATGCCCCATCCCCCATTTCTGTTCATCTATTTTCTATTATAGAAAAGGAAAGGGGAAAAATATGTCTATTAACGGCAAGTTTTTTCACTAACATTGTCGATTTTTGTTTGCGGTGGCCATGCCGCCGCAAACAGGCCAACATGTCATAAACAAGCCTTTGCCCTCGATCCAACCCCGAAAATGCTTGACCAATGCGCAGCCATCTTTCACAAAAACAAGCTGCCCCTGCAACAACGCAAGGACAGCTTTCCCGGTTACTTGCCGAGCAGCGCTTTTGTGCGGCGGACGACGTTGTCAACCGTAAAGCCATACTCGGCCATGATTTTCTCTCCCGGAGCGGAAGCACCGAATCGGTCGATGGCCAAAATGTCGCCCTCGGCGCCGACGTAGCGCTCCCAACCGAGCGACGCGCCCATTTCAATGGCGAGCCGCTTCGTCACGGCCGGTGGAAGCACTTCATCGCGGTACGATTTTGGCTGCGCTTCGAAGCGGTCCCACGATGGCATGCTGATGACAGAGACATGGATGCCCTCAACGGCGAGCGCTTCTTGCGCTTTTACGGCCAGGCCGACTTCCGAGCCGGTCGCCAACAATAGCGCCTCCGGAGTGCCGTTTTTCGCCGGTGAAACGACGTACGCACCTTTTTTCACGCCTTCATACGCCAACTCAGCTGTTGTCGCCAATGTCGGCACATCTTGACGCGTCAAGACGAGGGCGGTCGGCTTGTCCGTCGATTCGAGCGCCATCCGCCACGCTGCCGCCGTTTCGTTCGCGTCAGCCGGACGGATGACCGACAAGTTCGGCATCGCCCGAAGCGAAGCGAGATGTTCGATCGGTTCGTGCGTCGGTCCGTCTTCGCCGACGGCGATGCTGTCGTGCGTCAAGACGTAGATGACCGGCAAGCCCATCAGCGCTGCCAAGCGGATCGCCGGACGCAAATAGTCGGAGAACACGAAGAACGTGCCGCCGAACACTTTCAACCCGCCGTGAAGCGCCATGCCGTTCAATGCCGCTCCCATGGCAAACTCGCGCACGCCAAACCAAATGTTGCGCCCTTCGTAGCTGTTCGGCAGGAAGTTGCCGCCGCCTTTGATGAGCGTTTTGTTCGAGCTTGCCAAGTCCGCCGAACCGCCGATAAACTGCGGCACCGTTTTGGCGATGGCGTTGATCACTTCCCCGGACGATGAGCGAGTCGCCAGGCTTTTGCCCGCTTCGTACACCGGCAGCGCCGTCTCCCAGCCATCCGGAAGCTTCCCTTCAATCGCCCGCTTCAGCTCGGCAGCCAGCTCCGGATGCGCCTGCTCATAAGCGTCGAACAGTTCATTCCATTCCGCTTCTTTTTTCGCCCCCGGCTCTTGCACCTTTTCCCGGAAATGGGCGTATACTTCTTCCGGTACATAAAAATCTTCGGCAAACGTCCAGCGGTACGCTTCCTTCGTCAGCTTCGCCTCTTCCGCGCCGAGCGGAGCGCCATGGACGCCGGACGTGCCCGCTTTATTTGGCGCGCCGTAGCCAATCGTCGTTTTTACTTCAATGAGCGTCGGCCGGCTGAGGTCCGCCCGCGCCTCCTCGAGCGCTTTGGCGATTTCTTCAATATTGTTGCCGTCCTCAACGCGCAAATATTGCCAGCCGTACGCTTGGAAACGTTGGGCGACGTTTTCCGAGAACGACAAGTTGAGCTCCCCGTCTAGCGAAATGTCGTTCGAGTCATACAGGACGATCAGGCGGCCCAACTTTAAGTGGCCGGCGAGTGACGCGGCTTCGCTCGCCACTCCTTCCATCAAATCGCCGTCGCCGCAAATGGCGTACGTATAATGGTTGATGATCTCAAACCCGTCGCGGTTGTATGTAGCGGCCAAATGCCGTTCCGCCATCGCCATGCCGACCGCCATCGCAATCCCTTGGCCGAGCGGTCCGGTCGTCGCTTCCACGCCCGGCGTATGGCCGTATTCCGGATGGCCCGGCGTTTTGCTTCCCCATTGACGGAATTGTTTCAAGTCGTCCATCGATACATCATATCCGCTTAAATGAAGCAAGCTGTACAATAACATCGACCCGTGCCCGGCTGACAAGACAAACCGATCGCGGTTGAACCAACCTGGATTTGCCGGATTATGGTTCATAAATTTCGTCCAAAGCGTGTACGCCATCGGCGCCGCGCCCATCGGCATGCCCGGATGTCCGGATTTGGCCTTTTCGATCGCGTCAATCGACAGCGTTCGAATCGTCGTAATCGCCAACTCCTCGATTGAATGCGCCATCGTCTTCCTCCTTTTCATCAACATGGTGTCATTTACTATCATATAGAAAATCGGCTTCCTTGTACAACGTTTATTTTCTCCTTCAGGACAAACGAGGCGCCGTCTCTTTTTTTCGCGACTTAATGGAAGCGCCGCCGCTGGCTTTCCTTTAATTTTTTCGGCGTCACGTCGTTGCCGTTCGGGTCGATGATCGTCACCGTATGGAGCATATCGGTCATCGCTTTGCGGAACGCTTGAATGTACTCGCGGCGCAGCTTCGCCTGCTCGAGCGTCTCTTCGGCCGACAAGCCGGACGTTTTCGCTTTTTTCGCCAGTTCGTTGATGCGGGCTAATTTATGTTTGGCAATCATTGATCATCTTCTCCTATCTGCCATATTCTCACTCTGTTTTATCTTATCTGATCAACCGGGAAGATGGCAACGATGGCATCTTGGCTTCCTTTGCCCGCTCGCCGCTTTAGGGCCAGGAGCGGCACACAATCAACGCCGCCTTTGTTGCTCGTCCATATATTCCTGGTAACGGCGATGGACGGTCGCCTTGGACGCCTCGTAGCCAAAGCTTCGCAGCGTCGCGGCGATATCAGCAAACGTCAGTCCGCGCTCGCGCAAGCGGACGATCTCCTCAACCGGCAGATCGATTCGGTCACGCCCGGCGTTTTCGCCCTGGCGCCTTAGGTTCCGCTCCGGGCGGTAGCCGCGGGCGATGGCCCGCTGCATACCGCGCTTAATTTTGGCGTTATGTATTTTCCTTTGGTACTCCTCGACAATAGCGATGATGGATAACACCATCTCATCGGCCTCCGACAGCGGCATCTCCCCGCGGTGGCTGGCGCTGTATATTTTCACCCCTTGCTTTTTCAAGCAATGCAGCACCGCCATGCGCGCATGGCCGCGCCCAAGCCGCGTTTCATCTTGAATGAGCAGCACATCGACCTCGCCTTCCTCGCAAAGCGAAAGCAGCTTCAACACGCCGTCGCGGTCGGCTTCGTAACCGCTCGCTTGCTCGGCGATCACTTTAACGACTTCAAATCCACACTCGGCCGCCAGCCGTTCGAGCTCATCTCGTTGCCTCGCGAGCGACGTCTCCTGCTCGGCTTTGTCCGTACTGACACGGCAGTAAATGACCGCCCTCATGGCCCATCCCTTCTTTCCATCACTGATTGACGGCCACCGAGCCGCCCTGCTTTGATTTTAACACAGGAATGATGATCCGTTCACCGGCGGTAAGGCGCGGGCTCGGCAAATGATTGACATCGATGACCCAGCGGATGAACTCATCAGGCGGCATATGGTGCTCCTGCTCGTACTGTTTTGCCAGCCCCCAAAGCGTATCGCCGGGAGCGACCGTAATCGCCACGTATTCTTTTTTGTCGACCGGGCTGCTGGCGTAAACGAACCCTGCCAGCACGAGCGCAAACAAAAAGGAGAACAGAAAGTGATGAAGCAACGTTTTCCCCATTTCCCCCCACCCTTTCTAGAATGTTCGTTCGCTTTCCTTCATTATAGCCAGGAACATTTGTTTGTGTCAATAAAAAACTCGAACTTACGTTTGTTTTTTCATCTTCCTCATGGTATAATGAAGACAAATGATGTGGCGAGAGGTGTGAAACAATGACGAAACTGTCGAAACGGCAACAACAAATTTTAGAATTTATTAAGCAGGAAGTAAAAACGAAGGGCTATCCTCCGTCGGTGCGGGAAATTGGGGAAGCGGTGGGACTGGCGTCAAGTTCGACCGTCCACGGGCATTTAGCGCGCCTAGAAAGCAAAGGGTACATCCGCCGCGACCCGACGAAGCCGCGTGCCATTGAAATTTTGGACAACGATATGGCCAAGGAGAAAGAAAAAGAGGAGATCATCTCGGTGCCGATCATCGGCAAGGTGACGGCCGGCCAACCGATTACAGCGGTGGAAAACATCGAAGGCTACTTTCCGCTGCCGAAGCGGCTCGCCGCTGGCGAGGAGCAGCTGTTTATGCTTGAAGTGATGGGCGACAGCATGATCGAAGCCGGCATTCTCGACGGCGACTACGTCATCGTCCGCCAGCAGTCATCAGCCAACAACGGCGACATCGTCGTCGCCATGACGGAAGACAACGAGGCGACGGTGAAGCGGTTTTTCAAAGAAAAAGACTACATCCGCCTGCAGCCGGAAAACGCTCATCTTGAGCCGATCATCGTCCGCGACTGCACGATTCTCGGCAAAGTGATCGGCGTCTACCGCCTGTTCGACTGACCCGTGCCGGACTGCGCCCATAAAAAAGCTGCCCCGAAAAACGGGGCAGCTTTTTTATGAATCAGTAGAGTTCCATATATTGATCTAATTCCCATTGATGAACCGCCGTCCGGTACATATCCCACTCGATTTCTTTCGCCTCAACGAAATGCTCGAATAAATGTTTGCCGAGCGCTTGGATCATCACTTCATCGGACTTCAAGTTTTCCAGCGCTTCATGCAGCGTTGCCGGCAAATCGACAATGCCTTCTTCGAGCCGTTCTTCTTTCGTCATGACGTAAATGTTTCGGTCCACTGGTGCCGGAGGAGTGAGCTTGTTGCGAATGCCATCAAGCCCAGCGGCTAAAAGCACCGCCATGGCCAAGTATGGGTTGGCCGACGGGTCGACGCTGCGCACCTCAATGCGCGTGCTCATGCCGCGTGAAGCCGGGATGCGGATGAGCGGGCTGCGGTTGCGCGCCGACCAGGCGACATAGCACGGCGCTTCATAACCCGGGACAAGGCGTTTGTACGAGTTGACCGTCGGATTCGTCACCGCCGTAAAGTTCGGCGCATGCTTCAGCACGCCGGCGATAAACTGCCGCGCCGTATCGCTCAACTGCAAATCGCCGTTCGGATCGAAAAAGGCGTTTTCGCCGTTGCGGAACAGCGACAGGTTGCAGTGCATCCCTGAACCGTTAATCCCAAAAATCGGCTTTGGCATAAAGGTCGCATGCAATCCGTGTTTGCGGGCGATCGTTTTAACGACGAGCTTAAACGTTTGAATGTCGTCGCACGCTTTTACGGCATCGGCGTATTTAAAATCGATCTCATGCTGACCCGGGGCGACTTCATGGTGGGACGCTTCGATTTCAAACCCCATTTCCTCAAGCTCGAGCACAATGTCGCGCCGGCAGTTTTCCCCGAGGTCCGTCGGCGCCAAATCGAAATAGCCGCCGCGATCATTCAGCTCCATCGTCGGGTGCCCTTTTTCGTCAAGCTTGAAGAGGAAGAATTCCGGCTCAGCCCCTAAGTTAAAGGCGTTGAAGCCGAACGCTTCCATCTCTTTCAACATCCGCTTCAAGTTGTAGCGCGGGCAGCCTTCAAACGGCGTGCCGTCCGGGTTGTAAATGTCGCAGATAAAGCGGGCGACTTTTCCTTTTTCCGATGTCCACGGGAAAATGACGAACGTATCCAAATCCGGATACAAATACATATCCGACTCTTCGATGCGGACAAATCCTTCGATCGACGACCCGTCAAACATCATTTTGTTGTTAAGTGCTTTCTCTAACTGGCTGATGGGAATTTCGACGTTTTTGATCGTGCCCAAAATATCAGTGAATTGCAGGCGGATGTACTTGACATTTTCCTCTTTGACGATGTGTAGAATGTCGTCACGCGTATATTTTGCCATGTCTAAACTCCTCCCCGGCTCGGAAATCATTTTCCATGATTAATGAAAGAAGCGAGCGAGATCTCCTTGGCGAAGCGATGCGCGCTGGAACCGCCCGGCCTGCAGCAATTCGTTCCGCAAAATTTCGCGCAGTTCCTCGTCCGACAGCTTCGGTTTTCCCACTTTTTCGACTTTCTCCGCCTGCCCGTGGCGCCCTTCCTCCCGCGCGGCAAAAATTTGCTTAATGCCCGCCAAGTTGACGCCTTGGTCGATCAAATCTTTAATTTCCAGCAAGCGGTCGATGTCATTGAGCGAAAACAGCCGCCGGTTGCCTTCGGTGCGCGCGGGCGAGACGAGGCCGTGCTCTTCATAATAGCGGATTTGCCGAGCCGATAAGTCGGTCAGCTGCATCACAATCCCAATCGGAAACAATGGCATGGAACGACGAATTTGGCTGCTCATGCCAATTCCTCCTCGCTTTTGATACCTTTATTCTACCATAATGTTAGGAAATGAGTCAATGAAACGTGACGTTTCCTCACAAACAAATCAACTGCTGTTCAAGCAAACGCTGAATGGCGGAACAGACGGCGATTTTCACATGCGAATACGTCAATCCGCCTTGCACATACGCGACATAGGGGGGGCGCAACGGCCCGTCGGCCGTCAGCTCAATGCTTGCCCCTTGCACAAACGTGCCGGCGGCCATGATCACTTTATCTTCATAGCCGGGCATGTCGCTCGGGTACGGGGTAAAATGAGCGTTGACCGGGGAGGAAGCCTGAATCGCTTGGCAAAACGCCACCATTTGTTCCGGATCGTCAAAACGGACGGACTGAACCAAATCCGTTCGCTTCGCCTTCCACGATGGCGAGGTCTTTAGCCCGATCCGCTCGAGCATCGCCGCCGTAAAGACCGCCCCCTTGAGCGCCTGGCCCACGGTGTGCGGCGCAAGGAAAAAGCCTTGATACATATCCGGCAAGCTGTAAAGCGACGGACCGACTTCCGCTCCAATGCCCGGCGAGGTCATCCGATAGGCGCACGCCTCCACATATTCCCGCTTGCCGACAATGTAGCCGCCCGTTTTCGCCAAGCCCCCTCCCGGATTTTTAATAAGCGAGCCGGCCATCAAATCGGCGCCGACATGGCATGGCTCTTTCTCCTCGACGAATTCGCCGTAGCAATTGTCGACAAACACGACGACATCCGGTTTGATCGACTTGACGAATGCAATCATGTTGCCGATCTCTTCGACAGTAAACGACGGCCGGTCCGCATAGCCGCGCGAACGTTGAATGCCGATCATTTTCGTCCGCTCATGGATCGCTTCGCGAACGGCCGGAAAATCAACCATCCCATCCGCTGTGAGCGGCACGCTGCGATAACGAATGCCAAACTCTTTCAGCGAGCCGACGCCGCGGCCGCGGACGCCGACGATTTCCTCAAGCGTATCGTACGGAGCGCCCGTGATGTAAAGCAATTCATCGCCCGGGCGCAACACGCCAAACAGCGCGATCGCAATCGCGTGCGTGCCGGAAATGATTTGCGGGCGCACAAGCCCCGCTTCCGCTCCAAACACATCGGCGTAAATGCGATCGAGCGTATCGCGGCCCGCATCGTCATACCCATAACCGGTTGACGGGATGAAATGGGCGTCGCTCACTTGATGGCGACGGAAGCTCTCAAGCACGCGGTATTGATTGACGTCGACCAGTTCATCGATGCGGCGGTGAATCGGCGCGATTTGTGCTTCGATTTCCTCGATGAGAAGAGCGATGGTTTCTCCGTGTCTCCACTGTGTCCAAAACATAGATGAACCCTTTCTACCGTTGGAATGATTGCAGCTCCCCATACAAGGGGTGCGTAGGCAGCACGTATCCTTGGCAGTCGTACGTGCCCCCCTGTTCATTATAATGCCATTCGTGCAAAATGGTGTCCGATTTTAACCGAGCGAGCAATTTTCCTTCACCGCTTGGGATCGACACGTCGTAACGGGCCATTTGCTGTTTCACCGCCTCTTCAAGAAAATAGCGGAGCCGGTCAATGTCGGCGGCGGAAAGCGCGCTCATCACGATGGAAGCAGTCGTTGTCGGAATGAATTCCGACGCTTTTTGATCGCTTTTATTGTACACCGTGACCATCGGAATGGAAGAAGCCCCCAATTCAGCGAGCAGCCGCGACACCGTTCGCTCGTGCGCAACGTAATCCGGGTGAGACGAATCGACGACGTGAAGCAATAGATCGGCTTCCGTCACTTCCTCGAGCGTCGAGCGGAACGCGGCGACAAGCGTCGTCGGCAAGTCTTGAATGAACCCGACCGTATCGGTGACAAGCACTGTGTAGCCGCATGGCAAGACACATTTGCGCGTCAACGGATCGAGCGTGGCAAACAACAAATTTTCTTCCAACGAATCGGCGGCGGTCAGCCGATTGAAAATCGTTGATTTGCCGGCGTTCGTATAGCCGACGAGCGCCACTTGAAACGCTTGGTTTTTTTGCCGGCGCTCGCGATACCGCCCTCGATGCTCAGCGATGCGCACAAGCTCAGCTTTAATGTCGTCAATGCGGCGGCGAATATGGCGGCGGTCGGTCTCGAGCTTCGTCTCCCCCGGGCCGCGCGTGCCGATGCCGCCGCCCAAGCGGGATAGCGCCTCTCCTTGGCCGCTAAGGCGCGGCAACATATACTCCAGCTGGGCGAGCTCGACTTGCAGCTTTCCTTCTTTCGAGCGGGCGCGCCTTGCAAAAATGTCTAAAATCAGCTGCGTCCGGTCAATCACTTTCACCTCGCCAAGCATTTTCGTCAAATTGCGCGTTTGGCTTGGAGAGAGCTCGCTGTTGAAAATAACGACGTCCGGTTCCAGCTGCTTGACTATGGCGGCGAGCTCTTCTGTTTTCCCTTTGCCGATATACGTCGCCGGGTGCGGCGCTTCACGTTTTTGCGTCAACTCTGCCACAACCTCGCCGTTCGCCGTCGCAACGAGCGAAGCGAGCTCCTCCATCGAATAGCGAAACCGTTCATCATCGACACCAGCGAGCTGGCAGCCGACAAGGATCGCTTGTTCACGGCTCATGGCATCCCCCTTCCTTTCCCTCGCGGCGAACATGTTCTCTACGTTCATGATACCAAATCCCACCATCGGTCTGCTAGTTCGTTCCAAAAAAACGATTGATTTTCCGCCGCTTTTGCCCCTACAATGATACAAGAACACCGCACGGAAAGGAACAGCACGAATGACGTGGGAAGTATTGAGCATCATCGGCACGATCGCCTTTGCCATTAGCGGGGCGATCGTCGCGATGGAAGAGGAGTACGATTTGCTTGGGGTGTACATTTTAGGGATTGTCACCGCTTTTGGCGGCGGGGCGGTGCGCAATTTGCTGATCGGGGTTCCCGTGTCGGCGTTATGGGAACAGCAGCCGCTCTTTCTTGTCGCTTTGGCGGCCATGACAGTTGTGTATTTGTTCCCAAAGCAAATGCTGCCGCCGTGGAAGCGGTGGGGCAACTTTTTTGACGCCCTTGGGCTGTCCGCGTTCGCCATTCAAGGAGCGCTGTATGCCGTCAACATGGGTCATCCGTTAAGCGCGGTCATCGTCGCCGCGGTGTTGACCGGAAGCGGCGGCGGCATTATCCGTGACGTGTTGGCGGGAAGAAAGCCGCTCGTGTTGCGCGCAGAAATTTATGCCGCCTGGGCCATTCTCGCCGGCCTCGCTGTTGGGCTGAAATGGGCCGAATCGCCCATGGAGCTGTATGTGTTGTTGATTGTCGTCGCCGCTTTGCGCGTTTTGTCATACACGTACGGCTGGAAGCTGCCGCGGCGGGCGGTCGGAGAAAAAGCGGGCGAGCAATGATCAAACGGCAAAAGCAACAACTACTCATTGATTTATACGAAAAGATAGACTTTTGTATAAATCGTCCCATTCCGTTTGACAGCCGTTGTATGGCTCCTCTCTGCCCCTGCCTCTTGGTACGAAGGAAGCGAAAAGAAGCAAAACCGTAAGCACGGAAGCGAAGGCGCCCAACGCGGACTCCTCGCTTTTGGTTTGCTGACGCCTTCCTTACGCGCTTTGCTCGCTTCGCACCGCCACGGCCACGCCGGCAGCAATGAGCGCCCCGCCGAGCCAAAACGAGACATCGAGTTGCTCTTGTAAAAACAGCCGGCCAAAGAGCGAGCCGACGAGCGGCTGGAAAAAGAAAAAGAGCGAGCCGACGCCGGCATCGATCATTTCCATCCCTTTGTTCCAAAGAAAAAATGCTCCCGCTGTCGATACAACGCCAAGATACAACACCCCAAGGGCGACGGGAACACTCCAATGGCTCGCAGCAAGCCCCGGCCCTTCGGCGAGCATCATCGGCGTCATGCCAATGAGTGCCACAAAAATGGCATACGTGGTGATCGAAAACACGGACAAGCGGGCCGAAGCGATTTTCACGAGCACCGACAACAGCGCCCAAGTGACCGCCGCGCCGACTAAGCAAATGTTGCCAAGAAACGTTGATTCTTCTCCGCCTCCTAAGCCGACGATGACGATGACGCCGAATGTCGCCAATAGGAGCGCGCCAAGCTTCCGCCATGTGAGCGCCTCACCAATCAGCCAGCGGGCAAACAAAACGACAAACGCCGGCGTCGAGGCGGTGATGAGCGAAGCGGTATGGGCGTTCGACCATTTCGTGCCGACAAACTGCAAGGAAATGGAAACGACGTAGCCGATGATCCCGACCGTGATAATCATTCCCCAGTCACGCCCGTTCTTTGGGGGGCGCTCGCGTTTCGCCACGGCGACGGCGCCCAGCACGATCAAGGCGACGGCGTAGCGCAGCCAGACGAGCGTAAACGGCGGAATGTAGTCCAACACGTATTTGCTCACCACATACATCCCGCCCCAAATGCCAGCGGCAAGGGATAAATAGAAGGAAGCGAGAAAGGCTTGCTTCATGACATCGATCCCCTTTGCTTTCTTCTTTCTGCTGCTGACACCAAAAGCGAAGCCGTTATTTCCAGAGATGGCAGCCAAACAAGGTTGTTCTCCATCAGCTACACATCGCTTTCTTCCGGAGGAAACACGGGGGCGAGCGAAACCGTCAAATCCGGTTGCCAAAAAGAAACCAACTCATCGCTTGGCCCGAAAACCGCTCGCTGCTCGAATCGTCCATCTTGCCAGCTGAGCACTTCGATCGTTCGATTGCTGGGGTCTACAATCCAATATTCATGCACACCATATTTTTCGTATAAATAGTATTTCTGGTTTCGATCACGCAAGGCGGTGCTTGGTGACAGCACTTCCACAACGAGATCGGGAGCCCCTTTCATTCGCCGATTCCCGATTTGCTCAACCCGACAAACAACTGATAAATCCGGCTGAACAACCGTTTTCGCCATCCGTTCCGGCTCCTCAGGATCAAGCTGAACATCAAACGGGGCAAGAATGACATGACAGCCACGCGCCTGAAAATACGAAGCCAATGCAAGGTGCAGTTGTCCGACCACATACTGGTGCTCAAACGACGGAGACGCCAATAAATAGGGAACACCATCGATCAGTTCCCAATTTCCTTCCCAATGTTCAATGTCGCGATACGTGTAAAACGGCTTCTCCTTCTGCACTGCGCTTCCCCTTTCACTTGCTTTTCTTTCATCTTATCACATCGCTCCAGTTCCGTCTCATATTTTTATTTTCTCGTCATGACAGAAAAAACAGCGGCCGCCACCGCTGTCGAGTGTGTGTCAAACAAATGTTTTTTCCACGCGTTGCTCTTACTCCCGCTCGATGATCGTGGCCGTCGCCATCCCGTGGCCGATGCAAATCGTCAATAGCCCATAGCGGCCGCCGCGCCGTTCAAGTTCATGAACAAGCGACGTCATGAGCTTCGCACCGGTGGCGCCGAGCGGATGGCCAAGCGCAATGGCGCCGCCGTTGACATTCACCTTCTCAAGCGGAGCGCCGATTTCTTTTTGCCAGGCGAGCACGACCGGGGCGAACGCTTCGTTGATTTCAATGAGGTCGATGTCATCGATCGAGAGGCCGGCTTTTTTCAGCACTTGCCTCGTCGCCGGAATGACGCCATCGAGCATATACGTCGGGTCGGAGCCGACGACCGTTTGCGCGACAATGCGCGCTTTCGGCTTCAGTCCGAACCGCCTCGCCGCCTCCCGTTCCATCAAAAGCACAGCGGCCGCCCCGTCGCTCATTTGGCTCGCATTGCCAGCGGTGATGAGACCGTCTTCTTGAAACACCGGCTTGAGCGCGGCGAGCGCTTCCGGCGATGTGTCGGCCCGCGGCCCTTCATCATCGGTGACAAGGATTTCGCGGCCATCGCGGTCAAGCCCTTTCACCGGGACGATTTCCGCGCGAAACTTCCCTTCGCGCAAGGCCGCCAAGGCGCGTTGATGGCTTTCGTACGCGTAGGCGTCAAGCTCCTCGCGCGTTAGGCCGTATTTTTTGGCGATCCGCTCAGCCGAGACACCTTGGTGGATGAATTCGTATTTTTCATGAAGCGACGGCGGAATCGTCTGCTCGTTGCCATCGCTTAAAATCGGCACTTTCGTCATGCTTTCGACCCCGGCGGCGATCGTGACATCCATATCGCCGGAGCGGATTTCCTGGGCGGCGAAATGAATCGCCTGCTGCCCCGAGCCGCACATTCGGTTGATTTGCACTGCCGGCACTTCGATCGGGAATCCGGCCTCAAGCGCCGCCAGCCGGCCGATGTTGTACCCTTGTTCGGCGACCGGCGTCACGCAGCCCATGACGATGTCTTCCACCGCCCCTTTGTCCATGCCGGCCCGGCGCACGACTTCATCGAGCACCACCGCGGCCAAATGGACCGGATGAACGTCCCGGAAGACGCCGTTCCGCTTGCCGACCGGCGTCCTGACCGCTTCGACAATGACCGCTTCACGCACCATGCAACTTCCTCCTTTTGCTCTACTTTCGTGATTTCTTCGTTGCCTTGCCTATTCGGGCGCTTCCACACGGGCGAAAGCGGGCGCTCTTTAAGCGCTTGTTGGCGCGCGGCATCAGATGGACGGCGAGCGCTGCTCAATACGTGTAAAACCCTTTCCCCGTCTTCCGCCCTAAATGCCCGGCTTCAACGAGCTTGCGCAAAAGCTGCGGCGCCCGGAACCGGTCGCCGTATGCTTCCGTCATGTTTTCACTCACAAACAAGAGCGTATCAAGCCCGACCATGTCGGCCAGCTCCAGCGGCCCCATCGGATAATTGAGGCCAAGCCGCACCGCTTTGTCGATATCCTCAGCGGAAGCAACTCCTTCTTCGTACATGCGGATGCATTCAATCATATGGGCGGCAAGCGCCCGTGTCGTCACAAACCCTTGCCGGTCTTTCACGACGACCGTTTCTTTGCCAAGCTCCACAGACAGCCGACGGATGGCGTCGACTGTGTCGTCGGAAGTCGTCTCACCTTTCACAATTTCGATCAACTTCATCACTGGCGCCGGATTGAACCAATGCATGCCGATGACGTTCTCCGGCCGGTTGGTCGCGGCGGCAAGCGCCGTGACGCTCAGCTCGGATGTGTTGGTCGCTAAAATGGCGTCCGGCTTCGCCAATTGATCAAGCTGCTGAAACACGTCTTTTTTCAGCGCCAAGTTTTCCGGCACGGCTTCGATGACGACATCCGCCCCGCGCACCGCTTCGGCCAAATCGACGGTCGAGCGGATGCGCCCGAGCGCCGCTCGCGCTTCCGGCTCGGACAGCCCGCCGGTTTTGACAAAGCGGCGCAAGCTTTTTTCCACCGAAGCGAGCCCATTTTGCAAGGCCGCTTCGGACACGTCATATAAATACACCGTTTTTCCCGCCATCGCCGCCGTTTGCGCGATGCCGCTTCCCATCACCCCGGCGCCGATGACCGCAATCGTTTCTGCCACGGTGTCCGCCTCCTTTACTCCTTCGCCGCATCGGCATAGCGCGCTGCCATCTCATCGCGCAGTTTCCGCTTCAAAAACTTGCCGACGCTCGTTTTCGGAATTTCATCGAGAAACACAATGTCATCCGGCAGCCACCATTTTGTAAATTGCGGGCGCAAAAAGTCGTACAGCTCTTCTTTCGTGACGCGTTTTCCTTCTTTCAGCACGACGCAGGCAATCGGGCGCTCTTGCCATTTCGGATGCGGCACAGCGACGACCGCCGCTTCGAACACCGCCTCATGGGCCATGAGCGCATTCTCCAAATCAACCGATGAAATCCATTCGCCGCCGCTTTTAATGACATCCTTCGTCCGGTCGACAATTTTCACAAACCCTTCTTCGTCCACGGTGACGACATCGCCGGTATGCAGCCAACCGTCGCGGAACGCGTCTTTCGTCCGGTCGTCGTTGTAGTATTCGGCAGCAATCCACGGCCCGCGCAAGCAAAGCTCGCCCATTTCCTGCCCGTCCCAACGAACCGGCCCGTTTTGGCCGATCACTTTCATCTCAAGCCCTGGAGCAAGCAGCCCTTGCTTGGCGCGAATATCCAGTTTCTCCTCGTACGACAGCCCGTCTTGATAGCTTTTCGGGCGCGAGACAAGCACAAGCGGGCTCGTTTCCGTCATGCCGTACGCGTGAATGAACGGAATGCCGTATTTTTCTTCAAACGCACGGATGATCCCTTTCGGCGCGGCTGAACCGCCGCAAATGACACGCGTCAGGCTGCTGACGTCATAGTTTCCTTTCTCCAACTCTTGCAACAGCCCGAGCCAAATCGTCGGCACGCCGGCGGTGATCGTCACCCGTTCGGAGTCAATCAGCTCGGCAAGCACTTTCGGCGTAAACGCCGGTCCCGGCATGACGATCGTCGAACCGAACCAAGTGGCGGCAAACGGCAGCCCCCACGCGTTGACATGGAACATCGGTACGACCGGCATGACGACATCGCGCTCGCACAGCCCTTGCGTATCAGCCAGCCCTAACGCCATCGCGTGCAAGACGGTGCTGCGGTGCGTATACACAACCCCTTTTGGATTTCCCGTTGTCGCCGACGTATAACACATACCAGCCGGTTGGTATTCATCGAGGTCTTTCAAGAACGGAAATGTTGGATCGCCCTCGGCAAGCAGTTTCTCGTAATGGTACACTGGCGACAACGTTGTTTCCGGCAGCTCGTCGGCATCGGTCATGACGATGAAAGCGCGTACGTTCGGGATCTCGTCCTTGATCGCTTCAATTGCCGGCAGCAAATCATCATCGATCAGCAGCACACGGTCATCGGCGTGGTTGATGATGTAAGAGATATGCTGCGGCGAGAGGCGGATGTTGATCGTATGGAGCACAGCCCCGATGCCGGGAATGGCAAAATACGCTTCCAAATGGCGGTGATGGTTCCAAGCGAACGTGCCAACGCGGTCGCCGACTTCCACCCCGAGCCGCTTCAACACGCTTGACAGCCTGCGCGTCCGCTCGCCGATCTCCTTGTATGTATGGCGGACGACGCCTTCTTTCATGCGCGAAACGACTTGCTTTTTTGGGAAAAACAACTCCGCCCGCTCAAGCATCATGGAAATGTTTAACGGTGTTTTCATCATCGGTCATTCCTCCCCCTTTACCAAATGCGCATGTTCATTGACTTTAGGCGGCTCCCCGCCGCCCCATTGGCCGTCCGGCCCATGTGCGGCCGTCCATGCGCCGCCCGGCTGCAGCCGAACGAGATGGCGGAGCCGGCTGTCAGCAAACAGCGCCTTCGCCTCACCCGTCTCCAGCACCGGGGCAAGGCAGACGTCGACCGCTTCGGCGAACGCGCTCCACTCATCCAATGTCTTTTCACGGAACAAGGCGGCGAGCTCGTCATATACGGCTTCCCCCGATCGCGCCGGCGCCCATTGCGCCTCCGTCCATTCCGGATGGCCGACCGCCTCGCAAAACCGCTGCCAAAAGTGCGGCTCGAGCGCCGCTAAACTCATATAACGGCCGTCTTTTGTCTCATACAGCTGGTAGCACACCACCTCCCCAGACAACTCGGAAAGACCGGTCTTCGGCCCACCGCCGTGTTCAATGGCAAAATGGCCAGCCATCATCGCTGCCAAGCCATCGACAAGCGAAACATCAAGATGGGCGCCTTTGCCGGTTCGCTCGCGTGCAAAGAGGGCAGCCAAAATGCGCTCGGCCGCCGCCATGCCGCCGATAAAATCGGCAAGCGTGATCTTCGGATGAACCGGGCGGCCGCGTTCATCGGCCAGCTGCGCAAGCAAGCCGGAGAGCGCCATATAGTTTAAATCATGGCTGCCAAGCAATGAGCGGCTGCTCTGTTGACCGAAGCCGCTGATCGAGCAATAGATGATTTGTTCGTTCATGCGGCACATATCGTCATAACCGAGCCCAAGCCGCGCCATCACCCCGGGGCGGAAGCTTTCGATCACTACATCGGCGCGGGCGGCGAGCCGCCGGGCTTGCTCGCGACCCGCGTCCGTTTTTAAATCCAACCCGATGCTTTTTTTGCCGGCGTTATAGGCGGCAAACAACCGGCCCTCGGCGAACGGGCGCAGCCGATCGCCGGATGGGGGCTCAATTTTGATGACTTCTGCTCCGAGCTGGGCGAGCCGCCAGCTGGCAAATGGGCCCGGCAAGTAATGGGAAAAATCAACGACTACAATGCCACGAAGCATATCTTTCCCTCTCTCTACAAATCTAGCTGCCGGGCGATGATTGTTTTCATCATCTCGTTCGTCCCAGCGTAAATGGCGCTTACGGGAATGTCGCGATAGCGCCGGGCGATCTCATATTCTTCCATATAACCATAACCGCCGTGCAGCTGCATCGCCTCGGCTGCGACACGTTTTGCCATCTCGGTAATCCACCATTTCGCCATCGACACTTCCGTGACGATCTGTTTTCCCGCCATATGCTCTTCAATGACGCGGTCGACAAACGTGCGGCCAAGGGCGATTTCCGTCGCCATCTCGGCAAGGCGGAACTGGACGGTCTGAAACTCGCTCACCCGTTTGCCGAACGCCGTGCGCTGTTTGACATATTGCTTCGTCAAGGAAAACATCACTTCCGCCGCCGTTTGTGCGGCAATGGCGACAACGAGCCGCTCCTGCTGGAGCTTTTCCATCAAATAGTAAAAACCTTTTCCTTCCTCGCCGAGCAAATTATATGCCGGCACTTTCGCATCTTGGAAAAACAGTTCGGCGGTATCTTGGGCGTGCAGCCCGACTTTCTCGAGCTTCCGACCGCGCGTAAACCCCGGCGTATCCCGCTCCACGACGAGCAGGCTGATGCCGCGGTGCGGCGGCTTTGCCTGCGGGTCGGTTTTGCAGGCGACGACGATCAAGTCGGCATGAATGCCGTTCGTGATAAACGTTTTTTGTCCGTTGACGATGTAGTAGTCACCGTCTTTTACTGCCGTTGTCGAAATGTTGGCCAAATCCGAACCCGCCCCCGGCTCGGTCATGGCGATCGCCGTGATGAGCTCGCCGGTGACGCATTTTGGCAGCCATTTTTGTTTTTGCTCCTCGGTTCCGTACGATGCGATATACGGCGTGACGATGTCGTTGTGCAGGCCGATGCCGACGAGGCTCGATCCGACTTTTTCCAGTTCTTCATTGATGACGACTGAGTAGGCAAAATCGGCGTTTAGACCCCCATACTTCTCATCGACCCACGGGCAAAGAAAGCCGTTCTCGCCCATCTTCGCCCAAAACGAACGCGGAATGATGCCGCGCTTCTCCCAATCGTTATAATGCGGGTACGCTTCTTTTTCCAAAAACTTGCGAAACGCCGCGCGGAACATATGGTGCTCCTCACGCAAATAGCGAGCCGTCACCCGTTCATCCCTCTCTTCTGTTCGGTCACTTTTTCTCTGTTCCGCCCGTCGCCTGTTTTTTCAGCTGTTCGCGCAGCAAAAACTTTTGGATTTTCCCGCTCGCGTTGCGCGGCAGGGCATCGATGAAATAGTAGGCGCGCGGACGTTTGTACGGAGCGAGGCGGTCGCTCGTTTTGCAAAACTGCTCGAGCTCATCGGCGGTCAGGAGGTCATCTTTTTTGACCACGAAGGCGACGACTTTTTCGCCCCACAACTCATCCGGCTCACCGAGCACAGCGACATCGAGCACTTTCGGATGCTCGTACAACACGTCCTCGACTTCGCGCGGATAGACGTTTTCCCCGCCGCTGATCACCATGTCATCGACCCGGTCGGCGACATACAAGTAGCCGTCTTCATCAAGGTAGCCGAGGTCGCCGGAATGATACCAACCTTTGTACAACGCTTTTTCCGTCGCTTCCTCGCGCTTGTAGTAGCCAGCCATCATGCACGGCCCGCGCATCACAATTTCACCGACTTCATATGGCGGCAGCACATCGTCTGGGTCGGACGGCCCGTCTTCACGCGCACGGACGACGCGGATCTCATGGTTCAGGCAGGCGCGTCCAGCGGAACCGGCTTTTTTCAGCTGCTCGTCTTCCAACAAAAACGTCACCGCCGGCCCCATTTCCGTCATGCCGTACGCTTGAATCAGCTCGATGCCGAGCTGCTCTTGGCATTGCCTGACAAGCGCTGGAGCCATCGGAGCGGCGCCGTATAGGCCGAGGCGAAGCGAAGATAAATCGTAACCGCTTACATTCTCCTGCAAGATCATGTTCCACATCGTCGGGGCTCCAAACATGATCGTAATCCGCTCCCGTTCGATCGTTTCAAGCACGAGCTTGGCGTCAAAATGGTGCAAAATGACGCTCGCCGCTCCGGCATGCACGCGCGGCAGCAAGCAGCAATGCAGCTCGGCGCAATGGAACAGCGGCGCTGCCGCCAGCCCGCGATCCGTCTCGCGGATGCGCATGACGCCATGGCAAATGACGCTTTGCTCGATCATGTCGCGGTGACGGTGCATCACTCCTTTTGGACGCCCAGTTGTGCCGCTTGTATACATAATGGCATAAAGATCGCTCTCATCCACATGAACACGCGGCGCTTCCCCTAGGGCCCGCGCGGCCTGCTCGTGAGCGTTTTTGGCAAACGGCGGCGGATCGCGGTCGATCGACCAAAATGACACGTGCGGGAAACGGCTGTGAATCGCGGCAAGTTCCGGTTCCACCGCCCGTTCAAACAGCACGATTTTCGGCTCGGCGTCCGTCAAAATATAGGCGATTTCTTCCGCCCTCAGCCGAAAGTTGATCGGATTGAACACCGCGCCGATTTTGGCGCAGGCAAACAAAGCGGTCGCGAGCTCAAGCGTATTGTACAGCACCGTCGAAACGCGATCTCCTTTGCGGACGCCCGCTTCCAAAAACGCGTTCGCCCACCGGTTCACTTCCCTCTCCCATTCGGCGTACGTATAGCGGCGTCCGGTCGCCGCGTCGACGACCGCCTCCCGGTTTGGAAACTTTCGCACTGTCTGGGAAAACATCTCCCCAATCGTCATGTACAAGCGCCTTTCCCCCTTTTCTCCGAATGGACGCAGGGCGTGCAGATCCACTAGACAGATAATTCAGATAAATAGGTGTATGATGCCCCCGCTGTTTATGTATTCGCTCTTTTTGATCGCATTCCTCTTTTTTGCGGCACAAAAAAGAAAGGAAGACCTCTTTCTTTCGACAAGAAAAAGAAAGAGGAGCCTCCTTTGCTTTTTTTCATCTCGCGCCGAGAAGACCCCCACTTCCACGCGTGAGCGTAGGTGGGAGAGCGTTCAAGCATGAATCACTAAATCGCGGTCACGGATCGTCATCAGCTCTTTTTTGTCGTAGCGCCCTTCATGAAGAAGGCGGACCGCCTGCTTGCGGATCGCTTTTTCGATTAAGTTGCGCACATAGCGGCCGTTGCTGAACTTGAGGCGGCCGGTCGCTTCCAGCGTCCCTTCGAGATGAATGTACAGTTTCCGCTCCGCTTCCGGCGTCATTTCATACTCGCGTTCGCGCAGCATTTGCTTGGCGATTTGCACAAGCTCCTCGACCGTGTAATCGGGAAACTCGATCGTGAGAGGAAATCGCGACGGCAAGCCAGGATTTAACGACAAAAAATAGTCCATTTCTTTCGGATAGCCGGCCAAAATCACGACTAGGTCGTCGCAATAGTCTTCCATTCCTTTGACAAGCGTATCAATCGCTTCTTTGCCGAAATCTTTTTCCCCGCCGCGGGCGAGCGAATACGCTTCATCGATGAACAAAATTCCGCCGCGCGCTTTTTTGATCAAATCGCGCGTTTTGCTCGCCGTATGCCCGATGTACTCTCCGACCAAATCGGCCCGCTCCGCCTCGATGAAATGCCCTTTGGACAGCACGTTCATCTCAAAAAACAGCTTGCCGAGCAAGCGCGCCACCGTCGTTTTGCCGGTGCCGGGATTGCCTTTGAAAATCATATGGAGCGCCTGGCGGTTGGCCTTTAAGCCGTTCTCCTTGCGCAGCCGGTTGATGTACAGCCAGGCGTAAATTTCCTTGATGATTTTTTTGACATGATCAAGGCCGATCAGCTGATCAAGCTCCTTTTGAATATTGCGGAGCGCCTGATGCTCTTCGCCATCGAGCCAGTCGTTTCTCTCTTCTTTCACTAAATGGTTTACCGTTTTGGAGTTCAACACGATGTTGATTTGCCCTTTCGCCTTGTTCATCGTCAATTCTGACAAGGGGCGTCACCTCGCTTCCCGTTTTCTGCCATCCGCACCCGTTCCGACTTGGCTTTTGACGCCTTGCCTTTTCGTTACTAGTATACGTACGCCACCGCCGATCCGTGACAATCGCCCAAACGAACAGCGGGTCGGCTATAGCGGAAAAAGTTTGTATATGTTTATTCACAAAAGCGGCGGTTTACGCATCTGAATTCACCTCGTCCCTCACTTCCCTTCGGGTGACGCAGGAGCTTGTCGATCAAATAGCGGGCGCGGAAGGAAAACGGGAAATGGCAAAAGGCGCCCTCCGCGAAGGAAGGCGCCTTTTTTCGGCGGCGTATGTACCGTCGGTCTTACTGTTCGGTTTCAAAATGGATGTTCCGCTCCGGCGCAAACGTCGAAATGGCGTGCTTGTAAATGAGCTGTTGTTTTCCTTGCACTTCCAAAAGTACGGTGAAGTTGTCAAACCCTTTAATGTATCCGCGCAGTTGGAAGCCGTTCAATAAGAAGACGGTCACTTGAATGCCCTCTTTGCGCAGCTGGTTTAAAAACTGGTCTTGAATATTGATCGTATTTTTCATCAAACGTCCTCCTCTTTTCTCTCTAAGGATATAATTATATATTCGCTTCAAGTTGAAGCTTTCCTGCTACATAGCGAGAAATTTCCTCCACCTTGGCGGCGAACTGCCCAGCGTCGGTCATGTCAAACCATTTCACCGGCATTTGGTTGCGAAACCAAGTGAGCTGCCGTTTCGCATAGCGGCGCGAATTTTGTTTCAGCTGCTCGATCGCTTCATCAAGGGAAACGCGGCCGTCAAAATAGTCGTACAGCTCCTTGTAGCCGATGGCTTGCACCGCCTGGCAGTCGCGCAGGCCGCGGTCATAAAGCGCCCTCGCCTCTTCGATCAACCCTGCGGCGATCATCTCATCGACCCGCTCGTTGATGCGGCGGTAAAGCGCCTCCCGCTCCGCCGTCAAGCCAACGATGGCCGCCTCATACAAAAGCCGCTTTGACTGCCCTTGCTGCCACTCGCTGAACGGCTTTCCGGTGCAATGATACACTTCTAAGGCGCGGATGACGCGGCGGATGTTGTGCGGATGAATACGGGCCGCACTTATTGGATCAACCGCCTCAAGCCGCCGGTGAAGCGCTTCGGCTCCTTGCTCGGCCGCCAGCTGTTTGAGCGCCCGGCGGTACGCTTCGTCGGAAGGGGCGGCGGAAAATTGGTAATCGTAAAGGGCTGCCTGAATGTACAGCCCGGTGCCGCCGACGATGATCGGCAGCCGGCCGCGCGCCGAAATCTCGGTGATGAGCGCACGGCAAAGCCGCTGAAATTCGACGACGGAAAACGGTTCGCACGGCTCTTTGATGTCCAGCAAATGATGCGGGATTCCTTCCATCTCATCGGGCTTCACTTTCGCCGTGCCAATGTCCATCCCTTTATAAATTTGCATCGAATCGCCGCTGATGACCTCTCCGCCCAGCTTTTTCGCCAACGCGATGCCGAGCTTCGTTTTGCCGACCGCCGTCGGCCCGACGATGACGGCGACTTTTTCAGCCATAGCGCGTCACTGCTTTCTGTTGTGGGACTTGTGTCAACCATCATTATACATAAAAACAGCTGTGCATGGAACCATTTCTTTCATACGTTTTCGCCATCCACAAATCGTTTTATACATGGCAGCGCGAAAAATCGCCTTTCTTCCCTTTCGCCATAACCATATGGAAAAAAATGAACGCCATAAAAGGCGCTCATCATAATGAAAACTTGTTGACAATCGCCTGCAAATCGTCCGCCATTTTCGAGAGCGACGCGGCCGAAGCTGAAATTTCCTCCATCGAGGCCAGCTGTTCCTCGGTCGCCGCCGACACCTCCTGCGCACCGGCCGATGTCGACTCGGCCACGTCGGCGACAAGCCGGACGGAGCGCACCATTTGCTCCGAAGAAGAGACTATGTCGCTGACCGCGGTGGATACGTCGCGGATTTGCGCCGCAACTTCGTCCACGGCGGCGCGAATGCGGGCGAACATTTCTCCCGAGGCGCGAATGACGTTCGTTCCGGCCGTCACTTCGTTGACGACCGACTCCATTGATTGGACGGCATGGACCGTTTCTTCTTGAATGGCAGCGATCAATTCCGCGATTTGCTGGGCCGATTGGGCCGATTGCTCGGCGAGCTTCCGCACTTCGTCAGCAACGACGGCAAAGCCGCGCCCGTGCTCGCCGGCGCGCGCCGCCTCAATGGCGGCGTTTAAGGCGAGCAAGTTCGTCTGCGCCGCGATGCTGCGGATTGCTTCGATGATCGAGCCGATTTGCTCGGAACGGTGGCCAAGCCCTTTAATGAGGTCAGCCAGCCGCTCGACCGTATCGTTGACTTTGTTCATTTGCGCAACGCCCGCCTCGATCGTTTGCCCTCCCTCAGCCGCTTGTCTTGACGCCTCAGCAGCGATGGCGGACACGCTTTGCGCCCGTCCGGAAATTTGCTCGATTCTCTCAGACATCGAATCGACGGCGGCGGACGTTTCTTCCACGCTTTGCATTTGCTTGTCCATGCCGGAAGCAACGCCCTGAATCGTCATGGCGATTTGCTCGGTCGCCTTGCTCGTCTGTTCGGCGCTCGCTGCCAGCTCCTCCGACGAAGCGGCGACTTGCTCGGCGTTTTGCGCCACTTCTTGAAGCACTTCGCGCAAGTTTTTCGCCATTTGCTCAAACGAAGCGGCGAGTGCGCCAATTTCATCGCGGTTGCGAACCGAGAGCCGCCCGTCCGTCAAATCGCCGGCGGCGATCCGCTTCGCCGCTTCCGACAGCGCCAATAGCGGGCGGGAAAGCGAGCGGCTGATGTAATAGCTGACGGTCGCTCCAGCCGCCGCCGTCAACAAGCCGACGATGATGATCAGCCGCTGGACCGCAGCCGCCGATGCGCTCGCATCATCATTAGCTTCCTTCATTTCCCGCTGCTGGAGAGCGACCAATTGATTCACCTTTTCATCAAATTGGGTTGTTAAGTCGCGCCCTGTTGTGGTCACAAGGGCGATGTACTGCTCCGGTTTGTTTTGCGCTTTTAGGTCGAACGTTTTTTGCCCAAGTTCGTAAAACTGCTGTTCAAGCAAATCGAGCTCGGCAAGCAACTGTTTCGTTTCTTCCCGCGTCAGCTCCGCCGCAAGCTTTTCGCTTATTTTCTTGTACTCCCCATGCGCTTTTTCAAAATTTTTCCTTGACGTCTCATCGCCGGTCAACAAATAGCCGCGCATGCTGCCGACCTCGCGGCGGATCAATACTTCAAGCTCTTTGGCATTGACAAGCTTCGTCACCCGTTTGTCGATCACATCGGTGTATGTACGGTCAAGAGTCGAAATTTCGTAATAAGAAAACCCGACTAGCAGCGCGATCAACACGTAGACGAGGCCGAAGCCAGCCAGCAGTTTTTTGCGCACGGTCATTTTCATGTTCATTGGCAAGTCCTCCGTCTGTGAATCAGTATGTTGTTCCATCTACATTATCGGATGATAACAGCCAATGTTTAGTATTTTTTTTGGCTCTTTCGCCATCTTTGATGAAAAGGCCTGCTTCATTGAGAAAATCAACTGGATTTTCTCAATGAGCCTCCTCTTTCACCGTAAACTCGCAAGGAGAGCAAACCGGCCGCCCCCATGCCGCTTCCCCGCCTTACGCCGTTCCTTCCGGCTGCCACGTGTTTCGGCCGGTTTCGGCTTCATCATGAATGAAAAGCGAGGTGACAAGCGCGGCGATGCTGCCAATGAGGCCGAATAAAAACAAATGATGGATGCCGGTCATAAACGTCGGCGCCTTCGTCAAAAACGCTCCCATGACGGTCACGCCGATCGCCGTGCCGATATTGCGGCAAAACATAAAAAAGGACGTCGCGATTCCTTTTTCATGGACGTCCGCAAGCTGCTGCGAGCCGATGACGCCGACGGTCGAGGTCAACCCAAACGACAGCCCTTGGACAAACATGACGAAAAACACATACCAAAACCCGTGACTTTCGTTCAGCAGCGCCAGAAGCAAGCCGGACGCAACCAGCAGCACATTGCCGATGATGAGAAGCGGACGGTAGCCATAGCGCAAAATCCATTTCCCGGCCGGCACGGCGGCGATCATCCAACCAACGGACGAGCCGAGCAAAGCGACGCCGCTGATAAATACCGATAAATGAGCAACATTTTGCAAAAAGAGCGGAATGTAGCTTGACGTGCCAAACAGCGCGACGCAGCTGACAAAGCCGTTAATGTTCATCCATTTGAGCGTGCGGTGATGAACAAGTGAAAGCGGCACGAGCGGAGACGGCTGCCGTTTTTCGAAAAAGTAAAACACCATGAGCAAGAGCGCACCGGCCGCCCCGTACCACCATTGTCCGCGCTTCGCAACAGTGACGAGCAAAAGCAGGCTGACTGCGGCGGCAAATAACACCGCCCCCATATAGTCAACCGCCGCCCGCTTCGGTTCATATACTTCTTTATATGGAAACAACGTCACAAGCGAGAGCAGGCAAATGGGAATGTTGACATAAAAAATCCAGCGCCATGTCGCGTATTCGACAAACAGCGAGCCTAAAAGCGGCGCCAAGACGGCGGAAATCCCCCACATGGCGGTAAAAAACGCCTGGATCTTTCCGCGCCTTTCCACCGGAAACAAATCGCCGGCGATAATGGCCGGAAACGGCATCATAAACCCGGCGCCGACCCCTTGTACGGCGCGGAACAGGACGAGTTGCACCATATTTTGCGACAAACCGCAAAGAAGCGAGCCAATCAAAAATAAAATGATGCCAAAGCTGAATACGTTTTTGCGGCCAAACAGGTCGGACAGACGGCCGGCAATCGGTGACAGGACGGTTGTCGTAATCATGTATGACGCAAACGCCCATGCATAAAGGGAGAATCCCCCAAGTTCTTTGGCGATGATCGGCATCGTCGTGTTCATGATCGTCGTATCCATCGAGGCGACGAGCATGGCCAGCACAATGCTCACCATCACGGACAGACGGCTGTTCATACCAATGCCCTCCTTTTTGATCATCTATGAATATCTTATTTTACATGATGAATCATCATGGCACCAAATGATACGCGCCAGAAAGCCGGACTATTTGTACTTGTTGCTGTTTTTTGTTGCCTTAAAAGCAGAAAGCCTCAAAACCGCTAACCCGTTTTTCCGCGGCATCATCCTGCATCTTTGTTGGATTCGGCTTTCACTCGCACGAACAACAAAAAAGCTGTTCACCGAAGCGCCTAAGGCTTCGCACGAACAGCTGCGTTAATCGTCTTTCATTTAGTTGATGACCCGAACCGCTTTTACATACCGCGTTTTCCAATAGGATGACGTCAGCGACGAATACGCAACACCCAACGAAACGGTCGCGTTGATCATTTGCCCGTTGCCAGCGTAAATGCCGACATGGTTGATCGTCCCATTTGAATCGGTGTCAAAAAAGACGAGATCGCCTTTTTGCAATTGGTTAAACGACACCGTTCTTCCGGCTTGCGCTTGAGCGGTGGATGTGCGCGGCAGCGAAATGCCGGCTTCGCTGAAGACGCGCATCGTAAACGATGAGCAGTCAAACACATCGGTGCGCGACGGGCTTGCTCCGTACAAATAACGCGCCCCTAAATATTTTTCCGCAATATCGATGATTCGGTCGGCAAGCGATGCGGACGACTCAGTGGCAGCCGAGTTGGCGGCCGATACTTGCTGCTTGGCCTCCCGGACATCAGTCGTTCCGCCCGCCACTTTAATGGCTTGGCCAATGCGGATGGTGTTCGGGTTTGTAATTTGCGGATTCAGTGCCAATAGACGGTCGACCGTCGTTTGAAACTTGTTCGCAATCTCAAGCAGCGTATCCCCCGCCTGCACGATATACCGGCCGCTTGTCGGCACGGCTGCCGGCTGCACATTGTATGTATTGGAACGTTCCTGTTCCCCTGCTACTTGCAGCTTCTGCCCGGCGCGAATGAAGTCTGGGTTCGTAATGCTTGGATTAAGCTTGAGCAACGCATCCACAGTCGTGCTAAACTTGCGGGCGATTCCGCTTAGCGTATCACCAGGCTCGACCGTATATGTATTCGAAGAAGTTTCGTTTGATTTATTTGGTTCATTGACGCGCAATACTTGTCCGGGAAAAATCAAATCCGAAGACAAACCGTTTTCTTGCTTTAACGCTGCGACCGTCGTGCCGGATTGCCGGGCAATCTTCCAAAGCGTATCGCCTTTTTGCACCGTATAGCTCGCCGCCGATGCCGCGTGGCCGGCCAACAGCGAGCCGATCAACGTGCTTGTCAATACAACCGTCTTTTTCATGCTGCATCCCCCTATGACGTCGATATGGATCTTTATCTATCCAGCCGCTTAGCCAAAATTCGCTATCACTCTACAAAATTCACCACGTATTCCTACACATGAGCCATTATAGTAAAATCAAAGCAATCCGTCTGTAACAGAAAGAATAAAAGTAGATTACAAAACGATTACAAAAAGCGCCCCCTTTGTCGCGCAAAGGGGGCGCAGGCTACATCACCCGTTTAAATAGTTTTTCAATTTCATATGTCGAAAAATGAACGATGATCGGCCGGCCGTGGGGACAAGTAAATGGGTCCGTTGTCTGCCGCAGCGCCTCAAGCAAAGCGAACAGTTCATCCTGGCGCAAATGTTGGTTTGCTTTAATGGCGCGCTTGCAGCTCATTAAGATCGCCGCTTGTTCGCGCAATTGCTTGATGTCGACCGTTTTGGCCGCCAACACTTGTTCGATCATTTCCTCGATGATTTCCCTTTCTCTCCCTTTCGGAAACCACGTCGGATGGGAGCGAACGAGAAACGCCCGCGGCCCAAACGGCTCAAGAAACACGCCGCAGCGCGCCAGCTCATCGCGGCAGGCGGCGATCCGCTCGTACTCGTCGGCTGGATATTCAAACATCAACGGAACGAGCAGCTCCTGCACTTCCTTCGTGGCTTCGCCGAGTTTTTCCCGGAAATATTCATAGTTGATCCGCTCTTGAGCCGCATGCTGATCGATCATATACAGCCCATGTTCGTTCTCCGCCAAAATGTACGTCCCATGCAATTGTCCAATCGGATAAAGCGGCGGCAGGCGATCGGCCGCCGCTTTATCCTCCGCTTGCCCATCTGTCGGCAAGCGGGGAGAGCACCGCTCTTCTCCCTCCTCTTCCTCCTGCTTTCGCTCGAAAGCGGGCCCATGTTCGTCCGGTATTCCACATTCATCCGTCTGCACAGCCGCGGATGGCCGCTCAGCCGGTGCGTCACCGGTTAGCGGCGCAAGAGGGGCGGTCGCATCTTCCCCGCCGCCGATGTCGCTCGATAAGACAGACGGCTCGCGGACGCGATGAGTGAACGTCCAAGCCGCCTGCTCCGCCTTTGGTTTTGCCATCTTGCTGTCGGCAGATACGGACGGAATGAGCGTCCGCTTGCGAAATGCCTGGCGGATGGCGTCTGTGACGAGCTCATTCAGCTCTGCTTCCTTGCTAAAGCGGACTTCGAGCTTTGCCGGATGGACGTTGACATCGACAAGCACCGGATCCATTTCAATGGATAAAAACACAATCGGATAGCGGCCGATCGGCAAGAGCGTATGGTAGCCGGCTTCAATCGCTTTCATGAGCGGCACGCTGCGCACATAGCGGCCGTTGACAACAAGCGAGATGTAGTTGCGCGAGGCGCGCGTCACGTCCGGCGGCGAAATGTAGCCGCGAACGGTAAAATCGAGCGATTCCGCTTCGATGGGGATCATTTGTCTCGCCGTCTCGGCGCCGTAAATAGCGGCGAGCACGTGCCGGACATCGCCGCTGCCATTGGTGGCAAGCAATGTTTTGCCCTGGTGGCGGAGGCGAAATGATACGTCCGGATGGGCGAGCGCTAGTCGGTTGACGACGTCGGCCGCATGGCCGAGCTCGGTGTGGATCGTTTTCATATATTTCAAGCGCGCTGGGGTGTTGAAAAACAAGTTCGATACGGTAATATCCGTTCCTTTGCGCCCCGCCGCCCGCTCGCGGGAGACGAGTGCGCCGCCTTGAAGCACAAGCTTCGTTCCCGGTCCGCTGCCCGTGCCGGTCGTCAGCTCCACTTCGGATACAGAAGCGATGCTCGGCAGCGCCTCACCGCGGAACCCGAGCGTGCGGATGCGGAACAAATCGTGCTCGTCATGAATTTTGCTTGTCGCATGGCGTTCAAAAGCGAGCAAGCAGTCGTCTTCCTCCATGCCGTCGCCGTTGTCGATGACGCGGATTTTCGCCATTCCCGCCTCTTCAAGCTCGATGTTGATGACCGTACTATGGGCATCAATGGCGTTTTCCACCAACTCCTTGACGACCGAAGCCGGCCGCTCGACGACCTCGCCGGCGGCGATTTTGTTTGCCAGCAGGTCATCGAGCTTGCGGATGCGTCCCATCGGGCCTCCCTCCTTTACTTGAGGAGCTTTTGCAGTTCATACAGTTTGTTGAGCGCCTCAAGCGGCGTCATCTCGAGCAAATTGATCTCTTTCAGCGCCGCGAGCGCCTTTTTCTCTTTGTTTGAAAGAGGCGGCTCCACAGGCGCCGGGGCAAGGTCAGGAAACATACTCAGCTGCTCAAACGCCGCTTCCGCCAAAACGCCCTCCCGCGCCGCGCCGGCTGACGGACGGGAGGCCTTCTCGCGCTCAACCTTGCTGCCGACGTCTAACGCTTCGTTCCCCTGAAAAGCCAAACCCGCTTCCGCCAAAGCGCCATCGTCCATCCTGCCTGCGGCGGCTTCCTGTTTTCCCGCCGCTTTCTCCAGTTCCGCTAAAATGGCCCGCGCGCGTTCAATGAGCGAAGCCGGCAGCCCGGCCAGCTCGGCGACGTGAATGCCGTAGCTCTTGTCGGCCGGCCCGTCGGCGATTTGATGCAAAAAGACGACTTTGCCGTTTTCCTCGATGGCGCGGGCATGGACGTTCGAAAGCCGCGGGAGCGAACGCTCCAAGGCGGTGAGTTCATGGTAGTGGGTGCTAAATAGTGTTTTCGCGCCGATATGGTCGTGAATGTACTCAATGATCGCCTGGGCGAGCGCCATGCCGTCGTACGTCGATGTGCCGCGCCCGATTTCATCAAACAAAATGAGGCTGTTTTGTGTCGCATGAGCGATGGCGTGGCGCGCCTCCAACATTTCGACCATAAACGTGCTTTGTCCTGCCGACAGGTCGTCAGCAGCGCCGATGCGGGTGAACACTTGGTCAAAAATGGGCAGCACCGCCCGCTCGGCGGGAACGAAACAGCCGATTTGCGCCATGACGGCGGTGAGCGCCACTTGCCGCATGTACGTGCTTTTTCCAGCCATGTTCGGTCCAGTGATGAGCAGCATTTCCCGCTCGCGGTTCATGTAGCAGTCATTCGGCACGTACATTTGCGCGCCGAGCACTTTTTCGACAACCGGGTGGCGGCCGCCTTGAATCACCAAGACGCGCTCCGTGGAAAACTGCGGACGCACGTAGCGATACTCGTCGCTGATCGTTGCGAATGATTGAAGCACATCAAGCTCGGCAATGGCTTTCGCCAACGTCTGCAGGCGCGGGATGTATTGCTTCACCTGCTCGCGAATGGCGACAAACAGTTCATATTCGAGTTCGATGCTTTTTTCTTCCGCCTCCAAAATGAGCGCCTCTTTTTCCTTCAACTCCGGGGTGATAAACCGCTCGGCGTTGGCGAGCGTCTGCTTCCGCTCGTAACGTCCTTCCGGAACAAGGGGGAGATTGGGCTTTGTCACTTCAATATAGTAGCCAAACACTCGGTTGTAGCCGACTTTGAGCGATTTGATGCCGGTCGCTTCCCGCTCCTTCGCCTCAAGTTCAGCGATCCACGCCTTGCCGTTGCGGCTCGCATCGCGGTAGCGGTCGAGCTGCTTGTCATATCCGTCTTTGATGAGGTTCCCTTCTTTGACGGAAAGCGGCGGCTGTTCTTGAATCGAGCGCTCGAGCAAATCGACGAGCTCTTCGCACGGGTCAAGGCGCTCGCACAGCTTGTCCGCTTCAGCGAGCGGCAGTGCGCCGACCGTCTGGCGGAGCGCCGGCACTTGAAGAAGCGACTTTTTCAGCTGCACGAGATCGCGGGCATTGGCGTTGCCGTAGGAGACACGGCCGACAAGGCGCTCAATGTCGTAAACGCCGCGCAGCCTGTCGCGCAGCTCCTGCCGTTCAAAATAGCTCGTTTTCAACGTTTCCACAAAATCGAGGCGCCGTTCGATTTCGCGCCGATCAATGAGCGGCCGGTCCAGCCATTGTTTTAAGAGCCGCCCGCCCATCGCTGTCACCGTTTCATCCAAAAGCCATAACAACGAGCCTTTCCTTCCTTTTGACCGCACCGTTTCGACCAATTCCAAATGCAGCTTGGAATGTCGGTCCATTTTCATATAGTGGTCAACTTGATACAACTCAGCCGGCTGCAAATGATCGAGCCGCCGCTTTTGCGTGCGGACGAGGTAATGAAGCAAGCGGGCTGCGGCCTGCCGCAGCTTTTCTTGCGCCACATGGCCGATGACGCCGTTCCATTCGTCGCATAGAGATGTGTCGTCCTCATAAGAGACCGCCGCCCCGTACCGCTCTTTCAGCTCGCGCACCCACTCTTCGCCGCTGTCTGTGGCAACGATGATCTCCCGCGCTCCAACGGCGTGCAATTCGTTTGTCGCTTCCTCCCACGAAGAAAGAAGCGTCAACCGGACCTCGCCGGTCGACAAATCGGCGTAAGCCAATCCGTATGTACCATCAGCAAACGGCGTGAGCGCCGCCAAGTAGTGGTTTTCCTTCTCGGTGAGCCCTTTGCCTTCCATGAGCGTCCCTGGGGTGATGAGCTGCACAACTTCGCGGCGAACGACGCCTTTGGCCGTTTTCGGGTCTTCGACTTGTTCGCAAATGGCGACTTTATATCCCTTTTCGATTAACTGCTCAATATATCCTTGCGCCGAATGGTACGGCACCCCGCACATCGGCACCCGTTCATCGCCGCCGTCGCGGCTTGTTAATGTAATTTCCAGCTCTTGCGCCGCCTTGATGGCGTCGTCAAAAAACAGTTCGTAAAAATCGCCAAGCCGGAAAAATAAAAACGCGTCCGGATATTGCGCTTTAATGTGCAAATATTGCTGGATCATCGGTGTGTACGATGGCATCGCTTCTCCCCAACCTTTTCGGCCCGAAGGCTCGTTGATTGCGCTACTATTATAACAAGCGGCAAAAGAAAAAACTAGGAAAGAAATTTCCTAGTTTTATTCTTCTTCGCCAAGCAGCAAATCTGGGCTTAAATCTTCTAATTCTTCATCAAGGTCATCCTCGTCGCAAAAATCGTCGTCCTTGCCGCATCCTTCCGGATTGATGGCAACGCACACCTTCGTTTCGCCGATCACTTCGGCGACAAACTCCCGCTCAACATCGACAACGATTTTATTGCCGTTTGGCGAAATCGTGCATTCGAGGCAGTTCGGCTGCTGGATGACGCGGACGATGACATCGGTGTCATCGCTGATTAAATTATCTTTGTCGCGATATTTTAATTTGACGACGTCCGTATACGACACCGTTTCGGTGACGACTTCGGTTTTTGTATTGTGGTTGTACGAATACCAGACGTTGATGTCATAATGGCCGTGAATTTCGACCGTTTTATCGCATTTTTTCGCTTCATAACGGTGGTTGATGATCCAGCAGCCAAGAATGCTTGACGGGCGGTTCGGCGCCGTCACCGTATGGGTCGATTGTGTAAACTTGCGGCCTTTGCCGACAACGGCTTTCGTAATAATTTCTCTGTATTCAGACATCGAACGGAACCCTCCTCAAATGAATCTTCATTTCATCCTATGCGCCATCTCCGCTAATGTGCACAGCAAATGAATCATTATTCCGTATAGTTCATTGTATGCGCCTGCTCCGTTCGATGTGACTTCTTTTTTGCCGCCAGGCAGCCGCCCGCGGTTTGGGGGAAGGGAGAGCGCGCCCATAAGAAAAAAAGCGCCCCGAAGGACGCTTTTGAGCCGCATGCCATTAATGGCAGCCGCCGTGTTTGTTGTAGCGAAGCGCGGCGCCGGTTTCGCCGCGCAGCACGTCGCCGCCCGTCGAAGCGAGAATTTCATCAGTCACCGTATTCGAAATCGTCGAGGCGACGAGCTGAAGCAGGTCGTTCACATCGGATTGGGACTGCTGGAATTCGCTGACGATCGGAATTTGCGACAACTCTTCGTAAATGGCGTCAATTTTGGCCTCAACCTGTTTCAGCGCTTCATGTTTTCCGTAATGCTGAAGGTTGACCGCTTGCTTTTGCAACGATTTCAGCTCGTTGATCAACGTGCGCACTTTTTCGTTTTGGTGGATTTTTTCTTCCGCTCGTTTGAAAAAGTCGACTTCTTCCGTTTCGGCGATCATTTTCGCCAGCTGCTTCGCCTGGGCCAAGATATCATCCCGCGTATATTTTGCCATGTTCGTTCACCTCGATCGCTTCATTGACTAGCTCGCCCGTCAGCGTCCACGTCTTTGCCTGCGTAATGCGCACGTTGACCAATTGGCCAATGAGCGATTTGGGGCCGACGAAGTGGACGAGCTTGTTTTTGCGCGTATAACCCGCCAATACGTCCGGATTCGTTTTGCTTTCGCCTTCCACAAGCACTTCGACGACTTGCCCTTCGTATTGCTTCATTTTCTTGGCCGCGATTTCCTGAACAAGGTCGTTGAGACGCTTGAGCCGCTCTTTTTTCACTTCCATCGGCACGTTGTCCTTCATGTTCGCCGCCGGCGTGCCTTCGCGCGGTGAATAGATGAACGTGTAGGCCGAGTCAAATTCGACTTCACGGTAAAGCGACAGCGTTTCTTCAAACTGCTCGTCCGTCTCGTTCGGGAAGCCGACGATAATATCCGTCGTCAACGCGACATCCGGAATGGCGGCTTTGATTTTGCGAACGAGCTCCAAGTACTCCTCGCGCGTATATTTGCGGCCCATCATTTTTAAAATTTCCGTGCTGCCCGATTGCACCGGCAAATGGATATGCTCAACCAAGTTGCCGCGTTTGGCGAGCACTTCGATGAGCCGGTCGTCAAAGTCGCGCGGATGGCTCGTTGTGAAGCGGATGCGCGCAATGTCAATTTTGCGCAGCTCATCCATTAAATCGCCAAGGCCGTACTGGATGTCGGTGAAATCTTTTCCGTAAGCGTTGACGTTTTGCCCAAGGAGCGTAATTTCTTTATAGCCTTGGGCGGCGAGCTGGCGCACTTCTTGGATGATGTCTTCCGGACGGCGGCTTCGCTCTTTGCCGCGCGTGTACGGAACGATGCAGTACGTGCAAAACTTGTCACAGCCGTACATAATGTTGACCCATGCTTTAATCTTCCCTTTGCGCACTTTCGGCAAGTTTTCAACAACGTCGCCCTCTTTCGACCATACTTCGACGACCATTTCTTTCGACATGTACGCCTCATGCAAAATGTACGGCAGGCGATGGATGTTGTGCGTGCCGAAAATAAGGTCGACGTATTGGTATTGCTTTAAAATTTTCTTGACAACCGATTCTTCTTGCGACATACAGCCGCACACGCCGAGCAATAAGTCCGGGTTCGTCGTTTTGAGCGGCTTTAAGTAGCCGAGCTCGCCAAACACTTTGTTTTCCGCGTTTTCACGGATCGCGCACGTGTTGAGCAAAATGACGTTTGCCTCTTCCGGACGGTCGGTCGGCTCATAGCCGAGCGCCATGAAAATGCCGGCCATCACTTCCGTATCGTGCTCGTTCATTTGACAGCCATACGTGCGGATGTAAAACTTCCGTCCGCGCCCCATGCCGCGAAACTCTTCAGGAATCGAAAAGTCTTTGACGTACTTGACTTCCTCTTTGCCGCGTTTCTTCGCCTCTTTTAAATTCGGCGGGAGAAACACGCTCGTGAAATATTTCTCATAGTCTTTCGTCGTTTTTTCTTTCAGCCGGTCCAAGGCGGATTTTCTGTCCGCTGGATGGCTTTCGGTTTTGATTTGTCCCGTTTGCTCCAAACGTTGTTTTTCGTTCATAGCAATCTCCTTTCTTCACAAAATCATTCGATCATCCGGGACGAGCGGCCGCCTTTTCCTGTGCAGCCGGCCTCGCCTCGGCAAATTTCTTCCAACCACACACTACCATAGTATATCGCGAGCGGCAAGGAAACACAATGGGGTTTGTTCCGGAGGACCGGAACATGTCATGATAACAAAAAACACCCAATGAGGCAAGCCTCCATCGGGTGCAAATTGTTTCCATTTTTACATAAACTCTGCTACGAGTTCGGCGAACTTTTCTTTGCTCATTTTCAGCTCCGCCTCGGCAAGCGGCGCCTCGCTGTAGCCTGGCACAAGCTCTTGGTACGACTTTTGTTCTTTGTTTTGATAAATGATCCCGGTGACGAGCCCATCGTATTTCATGACCGTCTGCATCGCCATCTCCCGGTCGGACGGGTCGTATCCTTCGATGTCGCTCACCTTGATGAGCCGCTCTTTGAACCACTCGTACGTATTCACTTTGTTGTACGTCACGCACGGGCTGAAGACGTTGATGAGCGCAAAGCCTTTATGCTTGACGCCTTCCTCAATCAAGCTCGTCAATTCTTTTAAATCGCTTGAGAAACCTTGCGCGACAAACGTCGCTCCGGCGCTTAACGCGATCTCGAGCGGCGACAAAGCCGGCTCGATCGACCCGTGCGGCGTGCTTTTTGTTTGGAAGCCGGCAGCACTGCGCGGCGATGTTTGTCCTTTCGTCAACCCGTAAATTTGGTTGTCCATGACGATGTATGTGATGTCGATGTTGCGGCGAATGGCATGAACCGTGTGCCCCATGCCGATCGCGAATGCGTCGCCATCCCCGCCGGCGGCGATGACCGTCAAATCGCGGTTCGCCATTTTCACTCCTTGCGCCAGCGGCAAAACGCGGCCGTGCGTGCCGTGAAAGCCGTAAGAGTGAATGTAGCCGGAAATGCGGCCCGAGCAGCCGATCCCGGAAATGACCGCGAGTTCGTGCGGCTCCAACCCGAGATTGGCGGCCGCGCGCTGGATGGCGGCCTGCACGGAAAAGTCGCCGCACCCCGGACACCAGTTCGGTTTCACATCATTGCGGAAATCTTTAAAGGTGGCCATTGCGCTAACAACTCCTTGCATTTAGTATAGACGTCGCCCGGCAAGAACGGATTGCCGTCGAATTTTAAGACGCTGGCGATTTTATCAGCGTGCCCGACGTTCATTTTCAACAAGTTCGCCAGCTGCCCGGTGGCGTTTTGCTCGACGACGACGACTCGTTTCGCTTTCTCGACAAGCGGCCGCACGTCGTCAACCGGGAACGGATGAAGCAGACGGATGTGCGCATGGTTGACTTTGACGCCATCTTGCTCGAGCCGCTCCATCGCTTCTTCAATGGCTCCGCGCGTCGATAAAAAGCCAACAAGGAGCAAATCCGGTTCTTCGTGGCGGAGTTGTTTGTGCACCGGCGTCGGGAAGTGGATGTGCTCGAGTTTGCGCATCCGTTTTTCCATTTGCGCCCGGCGGTTTGCCGCCGTCTCTGACGGGCGGCCTGTTTCGGCGTGTTCGACCCCGGTGACATGGTGGATGCCGTATTTTGTTCCCGGCAGCACCCGCGGCGAAACACCGTCCGGCGTGATTTCATACCGTTTGAAGTTGTCTTTGTCCGGAAGCGGCGGCAGCTCACCATTCATCAGCTTGCCGCGGCGGATCTCGATCCGATCGTAATCAAGCGGCTCAACCGTCTGCTTGCCGAGCGACAGCTGCAAATCCGACAGGAAAATGACCGGGCATTGGTATTCCTCAGCTAAGTTGAACGCTTCCGCCATATCGTAAAACGCTTCTTCGACCGTGCTTGGCGCCATGACAATTTTGGGAATTTCCCCGTGCGTGCCATAGATCATCGCGAGCAAATCCGACTGCTCTTGCTTTGTCGGCAAGCCGGTGCTTGGACCGCCTCGTTGCGTGTCAACCACAACAAGCGGTGTTTCCGTCATCCCAGCTAGTCCGATCGCTTCGGCCATAAGCGACAACCCGGGTCCGGCGGAAGCGGTGAACGCCCGCACGCCCGCATAGTTGGCGCCGATCGCCATCGTACAGGCTGCGATTTCATCTTCTGTCTGGATGACCGCGCCCCCAAAATCCGGCAGCTTTTTAATCAAATACTCCATAATCTCCGAAGCTGGGGTGATCGGATAGGCGGCCATAAAGCGCGCCCCGCCGGCAATGGCGCCCAAGGCGATGGCGTCGTTGCCAATCATGAACATTCGCCGTTTGCCGTCGGCTTTGGCTAGTTTCATCGTTTTCGTCGAACCATCGAGCTGCTCTTTCATATATTGCGCTCCAGCGCGAATCGCTTCCATGTTTTTCTCAACGACTTGCGCCCCTTTGCGCCCAAATGTATCCACAACAACACTTTCGAACACGGCGGCGTCCAAATCGAGCACCGCACTTGTCGCGCCGATGGCAACCATGTTTTTCATCAGCGGATTGCCAAGCTGTGTAGCGATATCGGTGAACGGAACGGCGTAAAGCGCCACTCCTTTTCCTTCCGGAATCACTGGATTGAATTTGGCGTCCGCAATGACGATGCCGCCGTCACGCAGCTCGTGGAAGTTGAAGTCGATTGTCTCTTGGTCGAACGCCACCAAGATGTCCAAATCATCAGCGACCGCCCGCACCGGTTTCGTGCTGACGCGAATTTTGTTGTTCGTATGACCCCCTTTGATGCGTGAAGAAAAATGGCGGTATCCATATAAGTAATATCCGAGGCGGTTCAGCGCTGTGGAAAAAATTTCCCCTGTACTTTCAATTCCTTCCCCTTGCTGGCCGCCTACCTTCCATGACAGCTGTTCGATCATGAATTACACCCCTTTATATTCACTCCAGCCTTTCGCTACTATTGTACCACTTTTCTGACAAGGAAACTACCATTTTGAACGCCTTTTTCAGCCGGCGCCGCGAATGCCCTGTCTTCTATTCTAGGATACGCAGAGCCGATACTCAGTGATATTCGTCACTCCGGCAAATGGGCGTAGAAGTTGCCGAATAAAAAGCGGGATACTTGCTCGGTGGAGTAATGCTTGTACAACTCGTTGACAAGCCGCGCATATTCCCTTACCGTTCCAAGGCCGGCGACCGTCTCCGTGATGCCATCGAAGTCGGAGCCAAACCCGACGTTGTTTTCCCCCCCGAGCGCGCATATATGGTCGAGATGGCGAAGCACATCAGCGATCATCGCCTCGTTTTTCTTCGCCGTCAAAAAATACGGAACGAAATTAATGCCGATCATGCCGTCTTTTTCGATCAACGCTTTGATCTGCTCATCGGTTAAGTTGCGTGGATGTGGGCATAGACGATGCACGTTGGAATGGGAAGCGATGGGGAACCGAGCCATCTCGATGACATCCCAAAACGCTTTCTCCGATAAGTGGGACACATCGACCCATCGTTTTGCTTCATTAAGAAGTGCAACGACTTGCCGGCCAAACGCCGTCAGCCCGGCGCCGCGCTTCTCCCACGCTCCGTCAGCGACAGCGTTCGGGAAGTTCCATGTCAACCCTACGGAAGCGACGCCGAGGCGGAGGAGCGTCTTTAGCTTGACAAGGTTGACGCCGATGGCGTCGCACCCTTCCAGCGTCAACATGGCGCCGACTTCCTCTTTTTTAAGGGCGGCGATATCCCGTCTCGTCCGCACGAACTTCACAGACGGAAACGCATCGATAATGCGGGCAAAGAAGATGTCCACCATCTCCAGCGCAACAGTGAACCGGGCTTCCTCCGGCACCGTTTCCGGTATGTAGATGGCAAAGCATTGCACTTTCACCCCTGCTTCCGCCATCCCGGAAAGAGTGACGTGAAGCGAAGCTCCGTCGTAAAACGACAGAGACCGATCTTGCCATAACTTCATCAACACATCGCAATGTGCATCGAAGATCATTCCGTTCCCCCCTTGAAAAAGCAAAAATAACCTGCCTGCCTTCGCAGCCGAAGGCGCCAACAGGTTATAGCCGCCATTGTCTGATCATCCAGTTAACGAGGTTCGACAATCAATTTGATCGCTGTCCGCTCTTCTCCGTCGATGATAATATCCGTAAACGCCGGAATGCAAATCAAGTCCATGCCGCTCGGTGCCACAAACCCTCGTGCGATCGCTACTGCTTTAACGGCTTGGTTCAATGCACCTGCGCCGATCGCTTGAATTTCCGCTGCGCCGCGCTCGCGCAACACCCCGGCAAGTGCACCAGCTACAGAGTTCGGGTTCGATTTTGCTGAAACTTTTAATATTTCCATTCCTAGCTCCTCCCTCGTTTCCTTGGAAAATGATTTCGGTAAAAGGTCTTCATTGTAACTATATTCACTGTTTCGACAACTATTCCTGCATGGGAGGAGGACATTTTAAAAAATTTTTAAAAGATAGACTATTCAAAATAAGGGTGGTCATCGTTAATGATCAACCGTTCAATGCGAAACGCCCGTCCGCTTTTTTCGTCTACATCAACAAAGACGGCATTCAATTGGCTTCGTCCTTCCTTGACGTCGAAACGAACTGGCAGCCCGGTTAAAAATTTGCGCAGCACCGCCTCTCGATCGACGCCTAAAATGCCGTCGTATGGACCGGTCATGCCAACGTCGGTAATGTACGCCGTCCCTCTTGGCAAAATGCGGTTATCGGCCGTCTGGACGTGTGTATGCGTGCCGATGACCGCGGATACGCGGCCGTCTAAGTACCAGCCCATCGCCTGTTTTTCACTCGTCGCCTCGGCATGGAAATCGACGATGATGACCGGCGTGCGCGCGGAGGCGGCGGCGATCAGCTCGTCCGCCTTTTGAAATGGGCAGTCAATCGCCGGCAAAAACGCCCGCCCTTGCAAATTGATGACCGCCGCTTCGCCATGCTCGGTCGGCACAAAGACGATGCCTTTTCCCGGCGTGCCGGGCGGGTAATTCGCCGGGCGAATCAATGCCTTCGCCTGATCGATAAACTCAAAAATATCGCGTTTGTCCCATGCGTGATTGCCCAACGTGATCACATGAGCCCCCCAAGCGAGAAGCGCCCGGTAAATCGGTTCGGTGATTCCTTTCCCGCCGGCGGCGTTTTCGCCGTTGATCACAACAACGTCCGGCCGATGTTTTTCCTTCAGCCTTGGCAAATAGTGCTCCACCATTTTTTGCCCCGGCAAACCGACGACGTCGCCGATAAATAAAATTCTCATCCCTGATCCCTTTCTAAACGAAAAATATCGCCTTGCGCCCATCTCCGCATCGTTATACCCTCCTATTTTACGCACAAAAAAAGAAAGTGGCAATAGCCACTTTATTTCGCGTATTCGACCGCCCGCGTCTCGCGGATGACCGTCACTTTAATATGGCCCGGGTAATCGAGCTCTTCTTCGATTCGTTTGCGGATGTCACGCGCCAGCCGGTGCGCTTCCAAATCGTCGATCATATCTGGTTTGACCATAATGCGCACTTCACGCCCAGCTTGAATGGCGTACGATTTTTCAACGCCTTCGTACGATTCGGCGATTTCTTCAAGCTTCTCTAGACGACGGATATAGTTTTCCAGCGTTTCGCTGCGCGCTCCCGGCCGCGCCGCCGACAGCGCATCGGCCGCCGCGACGAGCACAGCGATGACCGACGTCGGTTCCGTATCGCCATGGTGGGAAGCGATGCTGTTGATGACGACCGGATGTTCTTTATACTTCGTCGCCAGCTCAACGCCGATTTCCACATGGCTTCCTTCGACTTCGTGGTCGATCGCTTTGCCAATGTCATGAAGCAAGCCGGCCCGGCGCGCCAGCATTTCGTCCTCCCCAAGCTCGGCCGCCATCAGTCCGGCTAAAAACGCCACTTCCACCGAGTGTTTTAAGACGTTTTGTCCGTAGCTCGTTCGGAACTTGAGCCGCCCTAAAATTTTGATCAAATCCGGATGCAAGCCGTGAACACCGACTTCAAACGTCGTCTGTTCGCCGACTTCGCGGATATGCTCATCCACTTCGCGGCGCGCCTTTTCGACCATTTCCTCAATGCGCGCTGGATGGATGCGGCCATCTTGCACAAGCTTATCGAGCGCGATGCGCGCCGTCTCGCGGCGAATCGGGTCAAATCCGGACAAAATGACCGCTTCCGGCGTATCGTCGATGATCAAATCGATGCCGGTCAACGTCTCGAGCGTGCGGATGTTCCGCCCTTCGCGCCCGATGATCCGCCCTTTCATTTCGTCGTTTGGCAAATTGACGACGGAAACAGTCGTTTCGGCGACATGGTCGGCGGCGCAACGTTGGATGGCAAGCGACAAAATCGCCTTTGCCCGTTTGTCTGCCTCCTCTTTCGCCCGCGTTTCCGCCTCTTTGATCATCATCGCAATCTCATGCGACAGCTCTTTCTCGACGCGCTCTAAAATGAGCTGGCGGGCATCGTCGCGCGTCAGGCCGGAAATGCGTTCAAGTTCGGCTTGTTGTTGTTTGACGAGCGCTTCCACTTTGCTTTCCATTTGTTCAATATGCTGTTGTCTTTCGTTCAACGCTTCTTCCTTTGCCTCAAGCAACGCCTCACGTTTGTTGAGCGCTTCATCTTTGCGGTCGAGATTTTCCTCCTTTTGCATCAGGCGGTTTTCTTGTTTTTGGAGCTCGCTTCTCCGGTCGCGGATATCACGCTCCGCCTCCGTACGCAGTTTATGAATCTCGTCTTTCGCTTCGAGAAGCGCCTCTTTTTTCAAGGCGTCCGCCTCGCGTTTCGCCTCCTCAATCAGCTGTTCGGCAGCGGCTTTCGCCCCGCCGATTTTCGCTTCGGCAATCGATTTGCGAACAAAAAAGCCAACAACGGCACCAATGACTAAGGCAAGCAAAGCGGAGATGATGATCGAACCCATCGTTTCACCTCCTCTTGCTGTTCGGTTTCCTTTCGCTCTCTCTTCTCACCGCCATGACCGGCGCAGATGGACATTCCCGTTTTCAATCCATTAGCTCAGTCGCTTGGCATCACAATCGACCCGCGCAGCCTTCCGCACGAAGGCGGTCCGCCGCAGCGGGCGGGCGTATGGCCCTGCCGCGCGTATGGACAAATATACATGTTCATTGTAAAGGCGGCAATAGGAATTGTCAAGATATTACACCGACGCGCCTAGAGGATGACAACGGAACAAGACCGTTCCGCACGCCGTCCTTTTTTAGGCTTATCGCTCTCCTTGGCAGGCCGAACGGATGGAAAAAGGCGCCCCGGCAGCTTGCCAGGACGCCTTGTCCCGTTATTCTTCAAGCAATCCGAACCCGTCTTGCTGCGGTTCGCTCGTTCCCTCTTCAACGTCGATGCCGTAATGCTGGCGGATGGCGCGGGCGATCTCATCGGCGATGTGCGGGTTTTCCTTCAAAAATTGCTTCGCGTTTTCCCGCCCTTGGCCAAGCCGCTCGTCTTTGTACGAATACCACGAACCGCTTTTTTGCACGATGTCCAATTCGGACGCCATGTCGAGAATTTCCCCTTCGCGGGAAATGCCTTCGCCGTACATAATGTCGACGTCAGCCGTTTTAAATGGCGGCGCAACTTTGTTTTTGACGACTTTAATTTTCGTCTTGTTGCCGACCATATCATTGCCTTGCTTAATTTGCTCGGCGCGGCGCACCTCTAGGCGGACGGAAGCGTAAAACTTGAGCGCCCGCCCGCCCGGCGTCGTTTCCGGATTGCCAAACATGACGCCGACTTTTTCGCGAATTTGGTTGATGAAGATGGCGATCGTTTTCGATTTGTTAATGGCGCCAGACAGCTTGCGAAGCGCCTGGGACATAAGCCGCGCTTGCAAGCCGACATGGGCGTCGCCCATCTCCCCTTCAATTTCCGCTTTCGGCACAAGCGCCGCCACCGAGTCGATGACGATAATATCGACCGCGCCGCTTCGCACGAGCGCTTCCGCGATTTCGAGCGCCTGCTCGCCCGTGTCAGGCTGGGAAAGCAGCAATTCATCGATATTGACCCCTAATTTTTGTGCATAGATGGGGTCGAGCGATAGCGATAGGTAATAGTCACCCTCGGCATTACCCGGAGGGGCTATTTTCCCCCGCTTCACACCGTGCGTGCGAGTTTCCCCGCACACGGCGTTCCATCGAGTACCCCGGTTACTAATCCGCTCTAGACTTTACTAGTGTACGCACTTTCTGTATTGCGAACCCAATACTCATTATACCAAGCCATCTTCCATTTATTTTGATTGCAGGCACTTGTTCTGTTCTATCTGGGTACAGGGGTGCTAAGTTGTAGCATTGATTAGCAGGTATCCATTTCGCTCCATATCTCTTTAGTGCTTTGTAGGACGCATATTTAAGTTTTTCCTTAAATGGCCTTACATCTCTGTTGACGCTAGGAGCACTTGAGTAATAATTAATGATACCTCTAATTTTACTGTTAATTCGGTTGATGTCCGTTATAAGCCATTCTTGATTCGTGGCGAATTTTAGTTTACGCAGATCTTTCCTGATCTGTTCAACTTTCCCTTTAATTTTTTCCGTGTCTGCACTCGCGTATCCGATGTATTTTCCACCTTTACCGTGTGGTATCATTTTAATTTTGAAACCTAGGAATTTCATTGGTTTCTTCTTAATGTTGGTTATGAGTGTTTTGTCATCGGATAGTTCAAGTTTAAGGTTTTCTTTTAGATATTTCTTGATTCGATATTTCCATTTTTCGGCATTCCCCCTGCTATTGGTGAACAGTACCCAGTCGTCTGCGTATCTTACGTAGAACTCTGGTTTGGTTATTGTTGAGTGATCTCGGAGGGACTTGTATTTTGCCGTGCGAATGGTTGTACCATTTCGCATTTTCTTCTCTTCCCATTCTCTTGTTATCCATTGGTCGAGTTTATGAAGATACACATTGGCTAATAGTGGGGAGATAATTCCACCTTGTGGCGTGCCCATTTCATTTATCTTGGTTTCTTTTATAACTCCTGCTTTCAGCATGGCTTTGATAATCATGAGCATTCGTCTATCACGTATACCCATGTGCCAAAGCTGCTTGATCAGGATAGTGTGGTTCACGTTATCGAAGAAACCTTTTATATCTCCCTCTATCACCCAATTGTACCCTATTCGGTTACATATAAATACACATCTTTCGATGGCTTGTTTTGCGTCTCGGTAGGGTCTGAACCCATATGAGTGTTGAAAAAATTGTGCTTCAAGAATTGGTTCAATGACCATCCTCACACATTCTTGGATTATTCGGTCTGCGATCGTCAGAATGCCTAAAGGTCTCTTTTCCTTTTTCCCGGGTTTTGGGATATGGACCCTTCTGATCGGGTTAGGTGTATATTTCTTAAAGCATCTTTTAACGAAGTTTATCGCTTCGTCATAGTTCAGCGTTAGTATGTCGCTGATGGTTTTCCCATCTGTACCCGCTGTACTATTTCCTTGGTTTGATTTGATTTTGTGAATGGCGGATACGATCACGACATCGCTGCTTGCTATTTCGACCAATCCCTTAAATCTTGGAACATCACCTTTTTCCAGACATTCCTTTGTAATGGCGTACATCTTGTCTTGTAGGTCGCGGAATTCCTGCTCCGACCTAGGAATGATTAGTTCTTGAAACGTTTGGTTGATAGTATCAAATCCTTTCTAGCGGATTTGTACCATACACGTTTTTAGTCAGTTTTGCTCACCGAAACCCTTACGGATTTCCTCACGGCTTCCTAATCATTGTCTGGGTTAGTAACCTAGGGTACTCGACTATGCCCCTTCGCTCCGCAGGAGTTACCCTGCTTCATCACTACTACGGGCTGCTGCCCCACCCCTTCAGCAGTCATTTCCTCCTGCTTAGCGGCATCGGGATGCGCATCCCTTGGCATCCGCTGGGGTGGTTCACCTGTACCGCATCACCTATCCTTGCATGCTCCCTTAGGCTCCACCTCTGACCCGTCAGCCGCCTTTCTGCCCATGGTTGGAGGGCTCAAGGCAAAGATCCTCTACGGGATCAATCCAGACTCGGCAAACACGAATACCTCATCCAGGGCTGAACCTCACTTAGGAGGTGAGCGCCTTCTTTTTTCGGCGCCCCACGCCTTACGAGCCGTACTTCCGGTGGTTCGTTCCAACGCTATGCGTTCTCTAGCCATAGGAGCTTTATGGACCCCCGGCTACTTCGCTAACCGCTTCTCAGGTCTGCTTTTCGCCGTCCTCTCCGAGCTTCGTACAGCCATGTTGCGCACCATGACCACACGTCGGGGTATTAGGGCGGGAATGCCAACCTTCATTCCCGTCTCGGATTTTCACCGAGCTCTCGGTGATGCAGTTAGGACCTACTCATGCTCAGTCCCGCTGACTTTTCGCACGGCGTTTCCGCCATACTTCAGTCAGCAACAGGTCGCACCGTGCTCTGCGTCGATGAAAGCTGCTTGCCCGCCCCGCTTTTGCACTTCAGCGATCGCGTGAAGGGCAACGGTCGTTTTCCCGGACGATTCCGGGCCGTAAATTTCCACAATCCGCCCGCGCGGATAGCCGCCGACTCCTAACGCGATGTCGAGCGCCAGCGAACCGCTCGGCACGACCGACACTTTGCGGTCGACTTGCTCGCCGAGCTTCATGATGGCCCCCTTGCCAAACTGTCGTTCAATTTGTTTTAATGCCTGCTCCAATGCAGCTTGACGATCTTGGTTCACTAACCTACTCCTCCTTATTCTAGGACTACTTATACTATACCGCGTTTTGCGGCCATTGCCAAGCAAAAAACGAACGTCCATTCGTTTTTTCGGTGGAGAAACTAGCAACAATCGCCATACTCATGCGGTGGAAAAAACGATGTGCGGTGGAGAATGTTCAAGGAAGGGGGCGGCCGATCAGCAGTCGGCCGCGAGCATCTCAAGCAGAAAAAAACAGCCGTATTTGGCGGTGCGGATGCGAATGGCATCACGCGTGCCGGACAGCATCAGACGGTGGACAGTCGCATCGCGCCCGCGGACGGCGATGCCGATATACACGGTGCCGGGCGGGTGGCCCTCAAGCGGATCGGGTCCGGCGACGCCGGTGAAGCTGATGCCGATATCCGCATCGCACATCGCGCGGACGTTTTCAGCAAGCAAACGGGCGCACGGCTCGCTCACCGCCCCTTCTGCCTCAAGCAGCGGGCGCGGTATGCCAAGCACCTGTTCTTTGACGCCGTTTGTGTAGCAGACGACACCGCCCTGCACGACTTGCGACGCGCCGGGGAGGGCGGTGAGCTGTTCGAGGAAAAGGCCGCCGGTCAAACTTTCGGCCGACGCGATCGTCCATCCTCTTTCTTTTAACCGCTCGAGCGTCTTTGTAAACAACGTTTCATCGTTATATCCGTAGCAGTGGCGGCCGACACGCGCCAAAATGGCCGATTCCACTTCGTCAAGAAGCCGCTTCGCCTCCGCCTCATCCTGATGCTTCGCTGTCAGACGAAGCGTCACTTCACCGTCGCCGGCCAGCGGCGCGATCGTCGGATTCGACTGGGCGTCGATCAAATCCGCAATCGCCGTCTCGAGCGCTGATTCACCGATGCCAAAAAAGCGGAGCACGCGCGACTCGATGCGCTCGGAAAGCGAAAACGTACGGCGCAAAAAGGCGTTTCCGTATTTTTTGAACATCGGCCGCATTTCTTTCGGCGGCCCGGGCAGCAGCATGTACGTAATGCCGTCTGCCACAAGCGCCATCCCTGGCGCCATGCCGTGCTCGTTTTTCAGCACCGTCGATCCTTCCAAGACGAGCGCCTGCTTTTTATTGTTTTCTGTCATCGGCCGGTTTGTGCGGGCAAAATACACCTCAATCGCTCGGAGCGCTTCCTCGTCGATCACGAGCCGGCGGCCAAGCAAACGGGCGATCGTCTCCTTCGTCAAATCGTCTTTCGTCGGGCCGAGGCCGCCGGTGAAAATGATGAGGTTCGCTCTCGTTTGCGCCGTTTTCACCGCCTGCTCAAGGCGGCCGGCGTTGTCGCCGACGACGGTATGGAAATAGACGTTAATGCCAAGCATCGCCAGCTGCTGCGACAAAAACTGGGCGTTCGTATTGGCGATTTGCCCAAGCAACAGCTCAGAGCCAACGGCAATGATCTCCGCGTTCAACAGACTTTTCTCCCCCTTTGTGGCCGGCTATTTCGAATGGGAAAACGCATGTCTGTTTTTCGCAAAATAATCCCAGCCAGACCAAATCGTGAAAATGACCGCCACCCACAGCGCCAATTCAGCGAACGGAAACGAAATGAGCGAGAATGGGAAGTTATGTAACAATAAAGCGGAAATGGCGACAATTTGCGTCCATGTCTTGATTTTGCCAAGCATGTTGGCAGCGACGACTTCCCCCTCGCCGGCAAGCACGAGCCGCAAGCCGGTGACGGCAAACTCGCGGCTGATGATGACAATCACCATCCACGCCGGAACGGCCCCGAGCTCGACAAGCACGATAAGCGCCGCCGACACAAGCAATTTATCGGCAAGCGGATCTAAAAATTTTCCTAAATTCGTCACCAACCCGTATTTGCGGGCATAGTAGCCATCGATCCAGTCCGTCGCTGAGGCGATGATGAAAATGAGCGCGCCGGCAAGATGGGCAACCGGAAGCTCTGTCCCGCCGATTTGGATGCTTCCCCACCCGAACGGAACGAGCATCACGATCAAGAAAAACGGGATGAGCATAATGCGCGCTACCGTAATTTTATTCGGCAAGTTCACCACAAATACCTCCGCTCATTCAACATAGTTCAGTCCGTGCGAAAAGCAGGCGCCTTCCTGCGGAAAAGCGCCCTGTTCCATCATTTCTTCAACACGAAATGCAGCTTTTGGTATACTTCCTCTTTCGGGGCAAACGGATAGGCAAACGGCTGGCCGTTTACCTTCATGTCGACGTCCAGCGTACGCCCGATTTTCACCCATACTTCGCTTTCGGCCGACAGATCGAACGTTTTCGTCTGCCCGCTTGTCAAGTTGCCGCGGTAAAACGTATGGCCTTTCGTATTGTATACTTCGACCCATGACGTTCCTTTGGATGAAAGCTCGATGGAAAACGCGCCGGAGCTGGCGACTTCAATCGTCGCCGTGTTGCCGCGCTTTTCCGTCACATTCATCGCCGCAGCCGGCTGTTCTTCTTCGCCAGTCGGCGCTGGCTGTTCATTTTGCTGTCCGTTTTCATTCGTTGCCTTCTCGTCCGTTTCCTTCGCCGACTGCTTTTGTTTCGCCTGCTCAAGCGGCGAATGTTTCGGCTTTTCGACCTCCGCTGTTTTTGGGCTTGTCTTTGTCGGCGGCTCATTTGCGGCGCCGTGCTGGAGCAGCACCCAAACGAGGACAGCCGCCCCGATGACGACCGCCGCGACAATCACTTTCGGCAGCCAATCGAGCCATTTCGCCCCCTCGGCAGACAGTTGCTGGCGCGTCTTCACGCGCGACAGCGTCTGCGGAATGTCATCTTGATAAGACTGGGGAATGTCCTGTTTATACTGTTCAAACAGCTCATCCGGATCAAGTCCGACCGCTTCAGCATATTGCCGGATGAAGGCACGCACATAAAAATTTCCAGGCATGATGGCATAGTTGCCTTCTTCGATGCCGATCAAATACCGCTTTTGAATTTTCGTCATCTCCTGCAACTCGTCCAAACTCATATTTTTTTCTTCCCGTGCTTCCCGCAAACGTTTTCCTAGTTCCGTCAACGGCCAACACCTTCCACTTTTTTAAATTAAAACCCAAATTCGGAAAATCCGTCATCGCCCAACAATGACGGGCGGTCAATCGCTTCGTAGGAAATATCTTCGTCCGGTTCATGGCGCAGCTCAATAATATAATCAAAATCATCGAGCGTGTATTCCGTATGGCGAACAAACATGTCCGGATGCTCGACGACTTTCGTCGCCTCAAGGCGCATGAGCTCACGGATGAGCTGCCAGTGCTGCTCGTTCCCGCGGCGCGTTGAGACGATGCCGTCGATAATGAAAATGTTGTCCTCGCTATACTCATCTTCCATCAACTGCGTGCGAACCGTCTGTTTAATCAGCGTCGATGAAACAAACAGCCATCGTTTGTTGGCGCACACGCTGGCGGCGACGATCGACTCTGTCTTGCCGACGCGCGGCATCCCGCGGATGCCGATGAGCTTATGCCCTTTTTCTTTAAAAAGTTCCGCCATAAAATCGACAAGCAGTCCAAGTTCATCACGGACGAAGCGGAACGTTTTTTTGTCATCGGCATCGCGCTGGATATAACGGCCGTGGCGGACGGCGAGGCGGTCGAGCAGCTTCGGCTGGCGCAGCTTCGTCACCGTAATGTTGTCCATCGTCCGCAAGATCGTCGCCAACCGTTCAATTTGCTCGTTATTGTCGCACAAAAGCAACATGCCGCGGCGCGAATCCCGGACACCGTTGATCGTCACGATGTTAATGGACAACATACCGAGCAGCGAAGCAACGTCGCCGAGCAACCCCGGGCGGTTGACATGAATTTCATATTCCAAATACCATTCCTGCTTGCCCATCCCGTCTCCTCCCTTGCCGGTGTCCGCACGAACGCCTTATGCTAAGTTCATACTACTATAATTATAAATGGAAAAGCAACCGAAAAGGAGGAAGAGAGTCAGTCAAGACTTTGT